>JAZSJS010000137.1:0-15516 GCA_045534435.1 Eubacteriales bacterium | reverse complement strand
GTTATAGAGCTTTGGCAGGTCGCGATAGGATTGAATGATGCTGCGGAAATGCTCGCAGAAGAGTGTTTCGGACGTGGGGCGCACGATCAGTCGCTCGGGGAGTTGGTTCTGTCCTCCCATGGTAACTACGGCGCACTCGGGAGCAAAGCCCTCCACGTGATCCTTCTCCTTTTGCAACAGGCTCTCGGGAATGAACATGGGCATATATACGTTCTCATGTCCGAGCGCCTTGAAGCGCGCGTCGAGATCCTTTTGAATGTTTTCCCAGATGGCGTATCCGTAAGGACGGATGATCATGCATCCCTTGACGCCCGAGTAATCGACCAGCTCCGCCTTTTTGACGACGTCGGTGTACCACTGTGCAAAATCAACGTCCATCGACGTGATCTGCTCAACCATTTTTGCATTGTTCTTTGCCATAACAAAACCCTTCCTGTTTCCGCCGCCGAGGCACGCGGAATAATGTCGTATAGAAATATCATTTCAAATTATAATAATTATAACGCAACATCGAAGAAATGTCAAGATGTTTTTCAAATTTGAGGAGGCTTGAGATGGAAAAAAAGGAGCTTGCGAGGATTCGTCTTTGCGGGGTGACGGTTCACGATCTGACGCTGGAAGAAGCGGTGGAGACGGCGCTGGAGGAGCGGGGCGGCCCTTGCTTTGTGGTAACGCCGAACGCGCTGATGCTGGAGAGGTGTCAAAAAAGCGCGTCCAACGCAGCGTTGCTCAATCAGGCAACGCTTTCGCTTCCCGACGGTGCGGGCGTTCTGCTTGCCGCCAAACGGCAAAAAACACCGCTTCGGGCGCGCGTTGCGGGAATCGATTTCGGGGAAGCGCTGCTCCGACGCGCCGCCGAGGAGGGCTTGCGTGTGTTTTTGCTGGGCGGGGAAGAGGGCGTGGCCCGGCGTGCGTCAAGGGCTTTGCGCGAGAGATTTCCCGGGGTTTCGGTTTGCGGAAGCTATTGGGGTTATTTTGACAAGACGGGAGAAAGTGATCGCACGGCTTGTGCGGTGATCCGCGCCTGCCGTCCCGATCTTTTGTTCGTCTGCTTTGGATTTCCCGCGCAGGAACAATGGATCAGAGAGCATCTCGACTGCCTTTCCGAGGTTCGCGTGATTGTCGGACTCGGTGGCTCGCTGGACGTCTGGGCGGGCGATCTCCGTCGTGCGCCCGGGCCCGTTTCGCGTCTCGGATTGGAGTGGGCATGGCGAATGCTCCGACAGCCAAAGCGGCTGAAGGGACTTCCCGCCATCCTCCGTTTCGTCGCGAAAAGCGGTAGATAAAGTGTTTTTGTCACACCTCCGAAAAACAATTTTTGGCTATCATAACAAAAAAACTTGCGAGCAAACGAACGGCGAAAACTATATAATGAAGGTGGATAGCAAATTCGGAAAGGAGGCGGCCTTCCATGACGGGAAGAATTTTTTCCATTGAAGAATTTTCGACCTATGACGGTCCGGGCATTCGCATGACGGTGTTTCTCAAGGGTTGCCCCCTCAGATGCACCTGGTGTCACAATCCCGAGGGGCAATCGCACGCGGTGGAGCTTGTGCGGAGTCCCAACGGATGTCTGGGATGCGGTGCGTGCTTGAAAATGGGAGAGCTCGAGACGGGAACGACCTGCCTTGTGCGAGCAAGCGTGGCGGTCTGTCCGCGCAAGCTGGTGCGGCTTTGCGGAGAGGATCTGACGCCGGAGGAGCTGGTGGAGCGGATCGAAAAGAATCTCGACATCCTGAACATGAGCGGAGGCGGCGTGACCTTTTCCGGCGGCGAGCCGCTCGCACAGGCAGAATTTGTGGAGGCGTGTATGCGCCTGCTGCGCGGCAAAACCAACCGCGCCCTGCAGACCTCCGGCTATTGCAGACCAGACGTCTTTTCGCGCGTGCTTCGGGAGTGCGACTTCGTGCTCTATGACCTGAAGCTGATCGACGATGCGATGCATCGCCGCTATACGGGTGTCTCCAACGGGCAGATCCTGGAGAATTATCGGACGCTGGCGGCAAGCGGCGTGCCGTTCATCACGCGCATCCCGCTGATCCCCGGAGTCAACGACACCGAGGAGAACACGCGTGCGATGGCGGCGCTGATGCAAGCCTGTGGCGTGGATCACCTGGAGGTACTGCCCTATAATAAGATGGCAGGCGGAAAATATCTGATGCTGGGAAGAAAATATGAGCCCGGCTTTGACGGCTCGGTCGAGCCGACCGTCAGAGAGGAAATCTTTTCGGAATACGGAATCGAGGTAAGGGTATTATGACAGAAAACGTAAAAAAATCGTTGGCGGCACTTTGCTCCGCCGAATATAAGAAGCAGAGAATCGACAACGGTGAATTTGACATGACCGAGGCATTGCGTGGTGTTCCCAAGAGGCTGCGCCGATTGCCGATGCTCGAGGCGATGCTCGACGCGGAGGTGCCGCATTTTTTGGAGGCCGATGTCTTTGGCTTCCACCGCTACAACAAAAAAACACCGTCCTACGTCGACGTCAACGGCAAGCGGATCCGCAGCAACGGAGGCAACGTCACCCCCAATTATGCCCGCGTGATCGGCAAGGGTTTTGACGCCGTTCTGGAGGAGATCGATGCCAAACTCGCGCGCTTTGCGGACGACGAGGACCGCGTGGAATTTTTGGAGACGATGAAAAAATACGTCGCGGCGGTCTATCGCATCAGCGACCGTTACCGCCTTGCCGCCGAGGAGGCGGGGAATACGCGCCTTGCCGAGGCACTGAAGCGTGTTCCGAGAAAGGCTGCGACGACCTATTATGAGGCGTGTCTCTTTTTCAAGATCATCACCTACACACTGCGTTGCGCGTCCTACTACCACATGACGATCGGCAGATTCGATCAGTATATGTATCCCTATTACCAAAGCGACAGGGCAAAGGGTGTGAGTCGTGAGGAGCTTTTGGAGATCACCGAGCTCTTCTTCATCTCGCTCAACGTCGACGGCGATCTTTACATCGGCATGCAGCAGGGTGACAACGGACAGAGCATGGTGTTGGGAGGCTATGACAAGCACGGCAACAGCATGTATAACGAGCTTTCCTTTGTCTGCATGGATGCCGCTGAGGAGCTTTCTCTGATCGACCCCAAGATCAATCTGCGCGTCAACAAGACCACACCCGACGAGATCTATGAATACGGCACGCGCCTGACCAAGCAGGGTCTGGGCTTCCCGCAGTATTGCAACGACGATATTGCCGTGCCCTATCTCCAATCGATCGGCTACGACGAGGACGAGGCATGGAACTACACCGTTGCGGCTTGCTGGGAATATATCATTCCCGACTGTGCCTTTGACGTTCCCAACCGCGCCACGATGAATTTCCCGCTCGCGGTCAACAATGCCATTCATGCCGCTCTGCCGACCGCGACCGATTTTTCCGAGGTTCTGCAGGCGGCAAGGGATGAGATCGCGAAGGAATGCGACCGTCTGCGCGCGGAATGGTCGCCCTTGCACAATCCCGGCTCCCTCAATCGCAATTACGGTTATCTCTCGATCTTCACGGACGGATGCATCGAAAAGGGATTGGATCTGTCGATGGGCGGCGCGAAATATTATAATTACGGCTGTCACGGTGCCGGAATCGCGACGGCGGCAGATGCGCTTGAGGCGGTGCGCACCGTGGTGTTTGAGGAAAAGAGCGTGACGGCTGCCGAGCTTCTGGCGGCGCTTGACGCTGATTTCGTCGGATATGAGACACTGCAAAATCGCCTGCTTTCCTGCCCGAAGATGGGCAACAACGTCGACACGGTCGACGCGCTCGCAGGCGAGCTGATGGGAGCGTTCGACGTCTCGCTCAACCGAAAGCCGAACGACAAATTCGGCGGCGTTTGGAGAGCGGGAACGGGAAGTGCGCTCGAATATATCCAGAGCGCGAAGAAATGTCCCGCAACGGCAGACGGACGCCATGCGGGAGAGGCTTACGGATGCAGCTTTTCTCCCGCCATCACCACACGACTCAACGGCCCGTTGTCGGTGATCCGTTCCTTCACCAAATTTGATCTGAAGCGAATCTCCAACGGCGGTCCTCTGACACTTGAGGTGCATGACACGGTGTTCCGCAACGCGGAGGGCGAGAAGAAGGTTGCACAGCTGGTCAAGGCATTCGTGATGCTTGGCGGACATCAGCTGCAGATCAACTCGATCAATCGCGACCGCTTGCTCGACGCGCAGGAGCATCCCGAGAATTATCCCAACCTCATCGTTCGCGTGTGGGGCTGGAGCGGATATTTCTGCGAGCTTGATAAGGTATATCAGGACCACGTCATTCAAAGAACCGAGTTCACGGTATAACATACGCATCGGCAAGTGCGGCATCGGAGATCGTCCGATGCCGCACACTTTTTGTGATCGGTTTTGAGAATGTTTACAAAAAAAGGTTGCAGAAAAAAGATTCTTGTGCTATACTGTTCTCATATGATTTCAAAGGAAATAGGAGGGAAGGCAGATGAAAAAGCCAATGCAGCCCGAGGCGCGCCGTGCGCTCCTGTGGGGCATCCTGTTTGGTGTTGTTTTTGTGCTGGGCGTGGCGATCGCAGTCGTCAGCGCGTGGTACCGTCTGACCTACGATCTGGAATTCAAGGAGCTGCTCTACACCCTGGCGTCTCCCCTCAAGGGAACGGGCGAGGGAACGGTTTCTCTGATCATCGGCTCCTGCTTGCCGATCGTATTGGTATTCACCGCGATCTACGTTGCCGCCGCGTTCTTCCTTTGGAAAAAGAGAAGCGTCTGGCGCTTTGCGCGTCGTGTCGGTGCGATCCTTTGCGTGGTCACGCTGATCGGCTCGTCTGTTTTTTCGGTCTTTGCCCTGCGCGTGCCCGCCTATCTTGAGGCGCGGAGCGAGCAGACGACGGTCTATGAGGATCATTACGTCGATCCCGCCACGGTGGCGATCGAAGCCGACGGAAGCACCAAGAATCTGATCTATATTTATCTGGAAAGCATGGAAACGACCTATGCATCCAAAGCCGTTGGCGGTGCGCAGCACACCAATTTCATGCCGCAGCTGACCGCGCTTGCCGAGGAAAATCTTTCCTTTTCGGACAAGCCCCAAGGACAGCTCGGCGGCTTTCACACCCCGCTCGGAACCGGCTGGACGATGAGCGCTTTGCTCGCCACCACGTCGGGCATTCCGTTTTCCTTTCCGCTCGGAGAAAACGGACAAAACAAGATGAGCCAACGCGAGAAATTTGCCTCGGGATTGACAACGCTGGGGGATATTCTTGCCGAAAAGGGCTACCGTCAAGAGTTTTTGTGCGGCTCGGACGCCGCCTTTGCCGGACGCGATACCTATTTCAAGCAGCACGGCAGCTATGAGATCTTTGACCTCTATACCGCGCGAGAGGAGCATTATATCGCCGCCGATTACGACGACGGCTGGTGGGGCTTTGAGGACGAGATCCTGTACAAGATCGCCAAGGATGAGCTGACCGAGCTTGCGGCAGGTCCGCGCCCCTTCAACCTCACGCTTCTGACGGTCGACACGCATCACGTTGACGGACATCTCTGCGATCTTTGCAAGAACGATTACGGCAACCGTCTGGCGAACGTCGTTTCCTGTGCCGACCGCCAGCTTGCCGATTTCATCGAGTGGTGTCGGGAGCAGGATTTTTATGAGGATACCGTCATCATCGTCACGGGCGATCACCCACGCATGGATACGACGCTGGTCGGGGATACCGATTACTACGACCGCACGGTGTACAACTGCTTTCTCAACGCCGTTCCCACACCGCAGGGTGCGACGACCGAACGTGTTTTCACCTCCTTCGATCTCTTTCCCACGACTCTCGCGGCAATGGGCTTTTCGATCGAGGGCAATCGCCTTGGCTTCGGCGTGAACCTCTTTTCAAGCGAGCCGACGCTCGCCGAGCGATTGGGATATGATTACCTCGAAACCGAGATCAACAAGTTCTCGGAGTATTATATCCGTGAATTTTCTTAAAAAGCAGAAAAAAGGCTGTCTCAAAATGCTTGAGACAGCCTTTTTGCGTTCGGGAAAGCAGAAGCTTAATCCGCGTTGAGATCGAAGAGGTAGGGATTTGTCTCCCCTGTGCGGAGCAGATCCGGCTTGCCTTCTTTTGCATAGATGCGGCGGTATTCCTTCGCCGGCTCACGACCGAGCCCGAAGGCAGAGGCGCCGAGCACGGTGGTTTTGGAGGTCGCGTCGTCGGAGAACATCGGGTAGTCCGACTCGGGATTGCCGATGGCGGTGGAGTTGTTGAAGACACGCGAAATGCCGCCGTTGAGCGTCTTGAGCGCCGCACCGGGGCCCTCGGTCTTGAGTCCGTAGACCGTCAGATCCGAGCCGTCATTGAGGACCTCAATATTGGCGCGCTCGGGGTTGAGGTTGTAGGCGAGCACGCGCTGACCGTGAAATTCAAAGGGGATCTCGGTGTAAAAATCGTCTACCATTCCCTCGCGAGAGAGCAGCTTGCTCATGCAGTAGGAGCCGGTGGTGCAGATGCAATTGTCAAGAAAGACCGTGCCGCCGGGCACCGAGTTGAAATACATCGCCGCGGTCTGCGTGTGCAGGTCGCGCATGCGAAGCTCGCGCGTCGAGGCGTGGTCGATCAGGCGGAAATGGCCGCAAAAATGCTCAAAGGCATAGAGACGCTCCATGCAAAGCGGTTCGTCGGTCTTGCCGTCGATGACAAAGAGGGCGGGATAATCTCCGCGCTGCAACGCCTCACCCGCGAAGAGGTCGCAGAACATGAAGTCGATCAGCTTGACCGATGCGGGGACGTGGACGGGGGTGTTGACCAGATAGTGTCCGCTTCCGAAGAAGACGTAGGGCTTTCCGCTGTCAAGTGCCTTTTGGATCGCGGGAGAGGCATCGGTCACGCCGTCGCCGATCGCGCCGAAATCGTCGACACGTGCGCAGCTTTCGGCATCAAGCGGGAAGGTGTAGCGCGGGATGTCAATCTCCCACGGCTCGGTCTCCATGTGATAAAAGCGATTTTCCTCGGGATCGGCACCGATGTTTTCCGCCTTGCCGAAGAAGCAGTGCGTGCCGCCCTTGAAGGCGTTCAGCTTCTTTTCCACGTCATTCATTTCGGCGGTGGTTGCCGTGAGCGAGAAGTCAAAGAAGGGCACTTTTCCGGAGGTGCATTTTCTGATGATGGTTTTGGATTGACGGACCGAGAAGCCGCACTGCTTGACGTTCAGCTTCAGCCTGTCGTAGACGCACATCGAGGACGCGTGCGAGCAGACTCCGATCTCAAAGCCGTCGGCGCTGATGTTGCGGAAGACGCCCTCGGTGCTGACGGCAAGCTCCAGCGCGGTATGTGCCGCCTTTGCGCGGAAGGAGATGTTTTCGACTCTGCCCGAGTTGTTTGCCACAAAACGGAGTCCGACCGCACCGGGATTGTTTCCGCAATCGATGGTCAGATCCTCGCAGACGTTGAGCTGGGAAATGTTGCTGCGCTCCATTTCGCAGGCACGCTCGTCCATCGTGAATGCCAGGACGGGCTTGTGCTGTCCCGCCCCAAAGCCGACGGAGTTGTCTGCGAGACGGATGACCGTGCCCTCTCGGCTCTCACCCATGACGCGGATGCCGCGCGTGAGCGTGTAGAAGGGCTGGGATTTGTAGATATTATAGAGATCCTTCGCCCGATAGCTGACGGTGTCGCTGACGAGATATTCGCCGTTCGGGAAATAGAGGATGCGCGCGGGCGGAACGATCTCGGGATAAATGACGTGGAGCAGTCCCTTTTTGGTGCGTGCCTCAAAGCCGATGAAAACGTCCTTTTCGCAGTTATTGCTCAGGCGGATCAGATCCTGCTTGGTCTTTTCCACACCCTCGCGCTCGCGGGCGAGCAGATCGTCAAACACCCGGCAGAGCGCCGCTGTGCAGTCGGTTTTTCCGGTGTTGTCGGCAAAATAGGGCGCTTTGGTGACGTCGATGATGATTTCGGATTCAAAGGGGTATCTCATTTGGGGGTCCTCCATAGGCATTCTTAAATATATTTATATTTTACTATATCCACCGTCGAAAGTCAATATCTATTTGAACTGCCCGTGTTGATTTTTAAACCGTTGGTTTCATTGATTCGAAAATGATCGAAACACTATTGACAAAAAGTGATTAGACGGCTATAATATCAGTGTGGTCAACATCAATGGAAAGGCGGATATACGAGATGAACAAGCAAGAAATATTTAATAGCTTATGGACAATTACAAAAGAAAAGCACGATGCTTGTAAGGCAGATGCGTCATCTGTGGGTAAAAATCATCCCACCGAGCGCGGAGCCTTGCAATTAAAAACCGGTATTTATAATGTTGCCATAGCAGCTGGACTTCTCTCCGGAACAGATCAGGCCATCGAATTGATGAGTAAGAGATTTAAGAATTTAATAAAGCATTTTCCCGAGCTTTCCAACTATTATCACACGTTGCCTGATGATCAAAAGGAACTCATGGAAATTTCACTTTACCCCGAAGTGTTTATGAGAGCCAACTTTTATAATACCTATAAGACTGATCTTGAGCGAGCGGAAAAGGATGGAGATCCGCAAAAGATTTTCAAGGCAAGAATCAAGAAGGAAGTTCTCGACGATATTTTGAATATGTGGCGAGAGTTTAGAGTCCAAACCGAATTGTTTGCTTTCGCTTTTAGCGAGAAGGAGGAATAATAATGGTCGAATATTCTATTCACATAGAAAACGGCAAGGTCGTGGGGGATTCGGTGTTTTTTCGCTTGGCAAATGCTTCCTTGCACGAGGAGTGCAAAAGGCTTTGTGATTTTACCGATATGCTGGACAAGGATCCCCTGCAGAAAAAGGCGCGTATCGCGGAATATAAGTGTGCAAAATATCGCTATGCCGCAGTGTCAACGGTACATGCGCTTTTGCAAATCAATAACAATCGCCGCAAAGATCATAATATCGAATATTCGCACTACGTCCTTTTGCCCTTCGATGAAATATTCAGAGAAAGAGCCGAATATTTTGCTTTGTATGAATCGGCATCAACAAACGAAAAGCCGGATTACAGCTTATATTATGCACTGTTGGCGATGAGTGAAAAAGAAATGGCAAAGCTGGAGGAAAAGCTCCCGAACGCCGGCGATTGGGAGAAGATCGAGCTGGAGGAGCGGCTGGGGGGCTGGAATTTTGGCAAGCAATGCTTGGACGAGGCATGGCAAAGACGAAGGGAAGTGGTTCAGTGAAAGAAAAGCTTGAACTGTTGAAGCTCCTCGCCGATGAAACGCGTCTTGAGATCCTCAACCTCCTTTTGAGAGAGGATTCCTACGTGGAAAAAATCGCCTCAGAGTGCTCTCTGACCCCCGCGACCATTTGCTATCACCTCAAAAAAATGGAGGCGGCAGGGGGGGTGAATTGCTCTCGCTCGCAATTCTACATTATCTATTCTCTCAATCGCGCCATTTTTGACAAGCCGCTTTACGAGCTGATCAAAAAGGAAGAAGAAATTGTAAATACCGAGGAAAAATACAAAAAAGAGGTCCTGTCAAACTTTTTCAAATACGGCAGACTGACGCAGATCCCCACGCAGAGAAAAAAACGCGAGATCGTGCTGGAGGAGATTTTGAAGCAATTTGAAATTGGACGCACGTATGACGAAAAAGAGGTCAATGAGATCATTTTGCGTTATCATGACGATTTCTGCACCATTCGTCGGGAGATGATCGCCTTTGGCATGATGACGCGCGATCACGAGAGATATCAGAGGGTGAAGTGATGAACAAGATCCGCATCGCAGAGTGTATTTTGAGTTATCGAAAGGAGCACGGCTTGAGTCAGGGAGAATTCGGCGCGCTTCTCGGCGTCAGTGCGTTTGCCGTTTCCAAATGGGAAAGAGAGGTTTGCTATCCCGACATCTTTTGGCTGCCGGACCTTTCCGAAATCCTCGGCATTTCGATTGACGAAATGATGGGAAAGGAACGAAGTTGAGGTCTTGCTCGCGGCTTGTGCGCGAAATCTCGCAACCGTCATCAGTACCAAAAGAAAAACCGCCCGAAGGGGTGTCTTCCATAAAGCAGGGTTACCTGCCGCCAAACAAAAGGAGTGCGGTCGATTTGATCGTACTCCTTTTTATACTGTCGAGCGGTAATATAGCCTCCCTTGTGCATACACAAGGGAGGCTTTCTTTATGTTCATCTATGACTTGTCAATTTTCCTGACAAGCACTGCTTTTGTGGACACAAAAGCAATAATATTTCTTGGCTATCAAAAATTCAACTATCTAATTCAATATTCTCCGTATGCGTATATCTATCGTAGGGCGCAGTTATGTCTTTTTTCAGATATCCACACTTGCACATATCCTCAATAACTCTTTTAGCAGTATTGTATCCAATATTCAAAGAGCGTTGTAAAATAGATGTGGATATATATTTTTTATCTTGGGCTATTTCTATTGCACGCAAAACCAAGGGATCTTTTGTTTCATCATACAATTTCGTTTTAATCCGACATTCACCTAATAATTCATCGATAGAAACTTCAAAAAAAGCAGCCAGTTCAGGAAGAACTGCTATATCTGGACAACATTTTCCGGATTCCCATTTTGATACTGCTTGATTTGATACATTAAGTCTATTCGCAAGATCCTCTTGCGTGATTCCTGCTTGTTTGCGTAAAGTGGCAATGTTTTCGCTTACCTTTAACATTTTAAACATACCTCCATAGTTTTTGTGTAGCTACGCTTAAATTATATCATTGGTAAAAACAAAAAACAATAACGTATTGGTTTGATTGATGATTTTTCTTCCAACCATAAGTAGGAAAAACATTGGCATACCTGCTTTATCGCAGGTACGCCTTGGGCGGTTTTTTCAATGTTTTTTTATCACGCGATCTCATCATCGGGGAAGGACTAAAACAAGATAGAGACATCCCCGAGTGTTGGCCGCCGGCACTGCCGGCTCGAATTTCGCGTACAACCCGCGTGTTTGTGAGTGCGGAGTTGAAGTCTTGCTCGCGGCTTGTGCGAGAGATCTCATCATCGGGGAAAGAGCAGGACATGATAGAGACGTCCTCGAGCATTGGCCGCCGGCACTGCCGGCTCGAATTTCGCGTACAACCCGCGTGTTTGTGAGTGCGGAGTTGAAGTCTTGCTTGCGGCTTGTGCGAGAGATCTCATCATCGGGGAAAGAGCAGGACATGATAGAGACGTCCCCGAGTGTTGGCCGCCGGCACTGCCGGCTCGAATTTCGCGTACAACCCGCGCGTTTGTGAGTGCGGTGTTGAGATTTTGCTCGCGGCTTGTGCGCGAATTCTCGCGCACATCATCTGCACCAATAAAGAAAACCGCCCTTTGGGCGGCAATCTTTATTGGAGCAGATGACGGGAATCGAACCCGCGTATTCGGCTTGGGAAGCGGACACTCTGCCATTGAGTTACATCTGCGGCTGATCACGGTCTCATTATAATACAAATTCCTTTTTCTGTCAAGACGTCGGCATGATTTTTTGCAAAAAATCATTTCGACGTTTTTTTCGCTTGCGTCAAAGCACGGGAGAGGGGAAGCGATCCCGTCTCCCGTGTTACGGTTTCATTTCTGATTTTTCTTCCAGATGAGATACAGTCCCTTGAGGAGCAGGGTCTCGTCCGAGGTGATGTCGTGCCGGCAATAGGGGCAGATGCGCGCGCTCATGCCGCCCGTGGCGACGATGCTCGCAGGCTCTCTGCCAAGAGACTCGGCAAATCGGTCCAAAAGGCCGTCGATCGCGCCTGCGGTGCCGTACACGATACCCGCCTTCATGCTGTCCACGGTGTTTGCCGCGATCACGTTGCGTGGCGGCAGAACCTCGATGCGCGGCAGAAGCGCGGTTTCCTCTGCCAAGGCATCCAGGGAGATCCCCACGCCGGGCAGGATCGCACCGCCGATGTATTTTCCGCCCTCGTCCACGACGGTCAGCGTGGTTGCCGTACCCATGTCCACGATCACAGCGGGAAGGGGATATTCCTCCTTCGCCGCCACCGCGGCGGCAACAAGATCCGAGGCGACGGTTCCGGGGTCGTTGATCGAAATGTGCAGCCCCGTTTTGACGCCTGCACCGACGACCAAAGGCTCTTTTTTGGTGACCGTGCGCACGGCACGCACCAACACGTCGGTCAGGGGAGGGACCACACAGGAAATGACCGCGCCCGCAAACGAGGAGCAGTCGATCTCATTCAATTCCAGAATTTGTTTGATCTTGACCGCGTATCCCATATCGGTCTCCATGCGGTCGGTGGGGATGCGGCAGATCGTGCCGAAGCAGCCGGTGTCGTTGGCGCATCCGAAGGTGACGTGCGTATTTCCGCAATCAATGGCGAGGATCATATGCTTCTCCTTTTTTATCAAAATGCTGCCTTGGGAGGATTCTCAAGACAGCAGATGTTTGTCAGATTCTTTTTTTGACGATGTCGATCACACGCAAAGCCACGGGAATCAGCAGCACGTTGATGGCAAACTCCACCAGGAAGTTGAGGCCGATCATGAAGAGCATGATGAAGGTGAATGCGTTGGCATAACCGTTCTCCAGCGTCCAATTTTGCACGAGCGTGCCGTAAAAGAGCGACAGACCGAGCACAAAAATACCCGTGTTGACGATCGGGCAGGAGACGGCGGAAAGGATCGATCCGAGAAGACGAAGCTTTCCGTTTGCAAAGGGCTTATAGATCAAGCCCGCGATCAAGCCCGCAGCGGTGCCCTTGAGCATGCAAAGAAAGATCGTGACAAAGGGCATATGCTGAAGCATAAGGGTGCTGTAGAGTCCTGCCGCACCGGTCACGACCTGGATCGAGACGATCGCGCCGAAGAGCGCGCCCAAAAATGCGCCGCCGGCGGGTCCGTAGAGAATTGCGCCGAGCATGATGGGGACGAGCGTGAGCGTGACGGTGAACATTCCGAGCGGGATGGATACAAAAAATTGCAAAACCACGACAAGTGCCGCGAGAATTGCCAGCCCGACCAGACGGTTGAGGTTCTGTTTGTTGGTTTTCATATTCAATTCTCCTTCTGCTACTGTTTCGGTCAAGCCGAATATAGTGCAGAGTCATTATAGCACTTTTTTCCGTCCGTGTCAAGGTTTTTGGGGGAAAATGCAGTCAATCGACGTCTTTTCTGATCAGCAGGCTTTCGATCTCTCCGATATACGTCGTGTGAAAATCGCCGCTTTTGTAGTGCGACAGGAGTGATTCGTCCACAAATCCCCCGGGGGTGAGGGTGTCGGCATAAAGCTTGCGACAGACGAGGAGCTTGGATGCCTCGGCGGGATAGGGAACTCCGTCTGCGGTATAGGAGCAAGTGAGCCCCGCGGCGAGGAATTTGTCGCCCTCCCGGCCGCTGTGCGTGCCGCAATATTGGAGGGCGTCGCGATGCGCGCCGTCAAAAAAAGCGAGCGAGAAGCGTTCGCTTTGCTCCAGAATCTCATGGGTGAAGCGTTGAGGACGGACGAAACAGAAGGCGACGGGCAGATTCCAAAGGATGCCGCAGCCGCCCCAGGAGGCGGTCATGGTGTTGACGCGTTTGCCGTCGGAGGCAGTGATCAGCATCCGGTCGCTCCCGATGCGGTCGAAGATCGGATCAAACTCCCGGGCGGACATTTGTAAAAAATCACTCATAGATAAGCTCCTTTCCGATGATTGGAATATTTCCATTATATGCCGATGGAAGGGGATGCTTGCATGAAAAAACGAGACCGTCTCAAAAAGGAGACAGTCTCGTTCAAGACAACGTCGGATCTTATTTCCCGGCCTCTTCCTCGTAGATGCTATCCTCTGAGAGGGTTTTGAGGACGGCCTCGCTGAAATAGTCGAGCGGATCGACCTGCAGCCCCTTGACGGTCATCTCCATGTGCAGGTGCGGCTCCTCCGCGATCTCGAGGATCGCGGTATCACCGACGTAGCCCAGGAGCTGCCCCTGCTGCACCTCGGTGCCGACGGTCAGATCCTCGGCAAGCTCGGCGGCGAGGTTTTTGTAGACCGTGAGGCAATCTCCGCTATGGGAGAGGGCGACACAGACGCCCATCATGGGATCCTCCCAGATCTGCGCGACGGTTCCCGCTGCGACGGCGCAGACCTCGGCACGCTCCGCGGTGGCGATGTCAACCCCCAGGTGTACGCGCCAATCCTGCGTGGTCTGAGAAAAGACCTGCACGTCGATGCTGTGCTCCTTCATCAGCTTTCCCGAGACGGGAATGGCAAATTCGGGGATTGTTTCATCCTTGACGGTGGGTTGCGTGTTCTCATCCGGCTTGACGTCGGGCACGGGGGAGGGCGGTGCTTGGGTGATGATCTGTTCGGTGGTTTCCTCGGTGACGTTGTTTTTCTTGGCGCGGTTGGTTGCGGCTGTGATTGCGAGGACGACTGCCAACGCCATCAAAATGACGATCGCGGACAGATAGACGGCACGGTTCACACGTACCTGCTTCATCCTCCTGAAAAATTTGGATTCCTTCCATTTTTCCCACATAGTTCATGCTCCTTTACTTTTCCGGTATTGTATTGCGTCGGCAGGCGTCGGGGGACGCTTGTGCGTCTTGCTGATTTTATTTTTGCCTTTTTGGGAAGGAATATGCAACGAACGAAAGAAAAAACAAAAAAATCCCCGGTTTACGGAGTAGCCGATCGGAATTGAAGAGATTTTTCATGCGGGATACGATATTTTTGTATGGATATTCATAACAGATTCATATTTGTATGATAATATAATCTATATATTGCGATCTGTCGGGATCGCAGGATCAAGTTGATTTAAAAACCGAAAGGAAGTTCTGTTTCTATGATAAAAATTGAGCATCTGGTGAAAAATTACGGATCTCACTGCGCGGTGGATGACATCAGCTTTGAGGTTGAGAGCGGAGAGATCGTTGGATTTCTCGGCCCGAACGGTGCGGGAAAGAGTACCACGATGAATATTCTGACGGGATACCTCTCCTCCACGTCGGGAAAGGCGATGATCGCGGGCATTGATATTTTGCGCGATCCCATCGGCGCCAAGAAGCTGATCGGATACCTGCCCGAGCACCCGCCTCTCTATCTGGATATGACGGTGGAGGAATATCTCAATTTCAGCTTTGATCTGAAGAGATGCAAGCTTGACCGCGCGCCGCACATCGCGGAGATCTGTGAGACGGTCAAGATCAAGGACGTTTATCACAAGGTGATCCGCACGCTGTCAAAGGGATACCGTCAAAGAGTGGGTATCGCACAGGCATTGATCGGCAAGCCGAAGGTGATCATTTTCGACGAGCCGACCGTGGGACTCGACCCCAAGCAGATCATCGAGATCCGCAATCTGATCCGTAACCTCGGCCGTGATCACACCGTCATCCTGTCCACCCACATTTTGCAGGAGGTTCAGGCGGTGTGCGACCGTATCGTCATCATCAATAAGGGTAAGATCGTCGCCGATGAAAAGACGGAAAACATCAGCCGTGCGGTCGAAAACAACCGCCGCTTCAACGTCAAGATCTGCGGGCCCTCTTGCGAGGTCCTGGCCATGCTCAAGAGCAAGCCGGGTATCGCCTACGCCGAGGTGCTGGCCGAGCGTGAC
>JAZSJS010000131.1:0-24917 GCA_045534435.1 Eubacteriales bacterium | reverse complement strand
TGCCGAGCGTGTTGGGCGCGGAGGTGAACTTGTCAAACGGGAAGCGCGGGAATTTTGCAACGATATAGTCGAGGTTCGGCTCCATCGCAGCCGTTCCGCCGGCAACCGGGATCTCCTCCAGGGACATTCCGACCGCGATTTTTGCGGTCACGCGTGCGATCGGATAGCCGCTCGCCTTGGATGCCAATGCCGAGGAGCGAGAAACGCGGGGATTGACCTCGATGAGGAAATATTCACTCGAATTGGGGTTGAGTGCGAACTGCACGTTGCATCCACCCTCGATCTTGAGCTCCTTGATGATCTTGATCGCGCTGTCGTTGAGCATCTTCAGATCGTGATCGTTCAGCGAGAGGATCGGTGCGACGACAATCGAGTCACCGGTGTGAACACCGACGGGATCGACGTTCTCCATGCCGCAGATCGTGATGGCATGATCGTTCGAGTCACGCATGACCTCAAACTCGATCTCCTTGTAGCCCTTGACGCTCTTCTCGATCAGGACCTGATGCACAGGAGAGAGCTTGAACGCGTTGCGTCCAACCTCCAAAAGCTCTTCTTCATTGTAGGCAAAGCCGCCGCCCGTGCCGCCGAGTGTGAATGCGGGACGCAGAACCACGGGGTAGCCGATGCGAGCCGCTGCCGCTCTTGCCTCCTCCAGGCTGTACGTGATTTCGGAAGGAATGGTGGGCTCACCGATCGACTGACAAAGCTCCTTGAACATCTCGCGGTCCTCTGCCCTCTCGATCGACTCACTGCTCGTGCCCAAAAGCTCGACGCGGCATTCCTTGAGAATACCCTTCTTCTCGAGCTGCATTGCCAGATTCAGACCGGTCTGTCCGCCGATGCCGGGCAGGATCGCGTCGGGACGCTCATAGCGCAGAATCTTTGCAATATATTCGAGCGTCAGAGGCTCCATATAAACCTTGTCCGCGATCGTGGTGTCGGTCATGATGGTCGCGGGGTTGGTGTTGACGAAAACCACCTCGTAGCCCTCCTCCTTGAGCGCCAAACACGCCTGCGTGCCCGCATAGTCAAACTCTGCCGCCTGACCGATGACGATCGGTCCCGAGCCAATGATCAGAATTTTTTTCAGATCTGTTCTTTTAGCCATTTTCTTTTCCTCCAAAATCTATCTCAGGTAATATTGTTTCCAAATTGATAAACGCATCTGCCGTCGTGCACGGTCAGAAGATTTCTGCCAAAGAGCTGCATCCCCGTCAGCGGTGTTGCGCGCCCCTTGGTCAAAAACTCGTCGGGATCGACGAAGAACTGAGTATTGAGATCCCAAACCGAGAAGTCGTTGCCGAGCGGCAAGCCGAATCTTTCACGGGGAGCCCAGACCAACAGCTCGGTCAAACGCTCCATCGTGATCACACCGGTCTTAACCAGCTTGGTGTACATCAACGGGAACGCCGTCTCGAGCCCCACGATTCCAAATGCGCTTCCCGCAAGTCCGCGTGACTTTTCCTCGGCGGAATGCGGTGCATGGTCGGTGGCGATCATGTCGATCGTGCCGTCGATCAACCCCTCAACCAGCGCGCGTCGGTCCTCGGCGCTTCTCAGGGGGGGATTCATCTTGAATCTTCCCTCCTCGCGCAGGTCACCGTCATCCATCACCAAGTAGTGCGGTGCGGTTTCGCAGGTGACGTTCACACCCTCCGCCTTGGCTCGGCGGATCGCCTCGACGCTCTCCTTTGCCGAGATGTGACAGACGTGATAGGCACATCCGATCTCCTTTGCCAGCTTCAGATCGCGCTCGATCTGCAGATATTCACTCTCAGAGCAAATCCCCTTGTGCCCGTGAACGCGCGCGTAGGCGCCGTCGTGGATATATCCTCCGTGCAACAGGTCGTTGACCTCACAGTGCGCCACAATCATTTTTCCGAGAGCCTTCGCCTTTTCCATTGCCGCGCGCATCATGTCGTCACTCTGCACGCCGCGTCCGTCGTCCGAGAAGGCGATGCAATCCGCTGCCATCCCCTCCATGTCCGACAGCTCCTCTCCGATCTGTCCGACCGTGATCGAGCCGTAGGGATAGACGCCGATGACGGCATCTCGCCGAATGATGTCGAGCTGCTCCTTCAGGTGCGGCAGACTGTCAGGCACGGGCTTGAGGTTGGGCATGGTGCAAACCGCCGTATATCCCCCCCTTGCCGCCGCGCGCGAGCCTGTGGCGATCGTTTCCTTATAAGAAAAGCCCGGCTCACGAAAATGCACGTGCACGTCGCAAAAGCCGGGAAGAATCACGTATGGATCCAAAGAATCGGAAAGGATGGGATGGGTCGCCAAAAAAGCCTTTGCAAAAGACTCTACCTGTGCCTGATTCATCTTGCTCACGTTTGCTTTTTTCATGACTGTTTTCCTTTCCTGTCGTTTATTCTGTGTCGCAGATATAGACCGCGTTCTCACCGTCGATCTCCTCAAGACGCACCGAAACCGTCTCACTGCGGGAGGTGGGAACGTTTTTGCCAACGTAGTCGGGACGAAGAGGCAGCTCCCTGTGTCCTCTGTCCACCAGAACGGCAAGCTGCACCGCCTGCGGTCTTGCAAAGGCAAACACCGCCTCAAGGGCAGCGCGCGCCGTGCGTCCCGTGTAGATCACGTCGTCCACAATGATCACGGTTCGCTCGCGAATGTCGCAAGGAATGTGACATTCCGTCGCAGTGTCGCTTTTTTCCTCCTCGGTCAGGTCGTCGCGGTGCTTGGTAATATCCAGATATCCCAGCGGAACCTCCACGCCCTCGAACCGTTTGATGTTTTGGGCGAGCATTGCCGCGAGCGGAACACCGCGTCGCTTGACACCCAAAAGACAAATGCTTCCAACGCCCTGATTTCGCTCAATGATCTCGTGCGTGATGCGAGCCATCGCACGCGAGAGTGACGTGGCGTCCATGATCTGCGCCTTTTGCTTCATCGCAAATTCCCCCTTGTGGGTAATAAAAAAATCTTGCCACCTCGGGCAAGATTCCACACAAAAGTATGCACCTCCACCCACCTTGGGTACAGGCCTACGATATGTCAAATCTTCCCGATCTCTCTGTATCGGCTTAAAGACTTTCTTTGATCTGTGGATATTATACCACACTCCCTCTTCGTTGTCAAGAGAAAAAACAAATTTTGCGATCGATTTCATCAATATTTTTATTTTCGGAACAATCGGGCACCCCGAGTCCGTACGACTCGAAGCGCCCGAAAATGTGAAATCATGCCCAAGCCATGGTGGTGGGCTTTTCCTCGTTGATGATGATGCCGTCAAGGAATGCGACAGCCTTGCGAAGTCCCTCGTCGATTGTCATCAGGCTATCCTCATGCTCGATCGAGAGCACGCGGTCGTAGCCACACAGACGCAGGTTGGAAACAAGGTCTCTCCAATAGGTCTCGCCGTTTCCGTAGCCAACGGTGCGGAAGATCCATGCGCGGTGCAACTCGTCGCCGTAGTGCTTGGTGTCCAGCACGCCATTCTTTGCGGTGTTGTATTTGTCGATCTTGGTATCCTTTGCATGAACGTGGTAGATCGCACCCGCAAGCTCGCGAATCGCGGCAACGGGATCCATGCCCTGCCAGATGAGGTGCGAGGGGTCAAAGTTCGCACCGATCACGGGTCCGACGGCGGCACGCAGCTTGAGCAGCGTCTCGGGATTGTAAACACAGAATCCGGGATGCATCTCAAACGCGATGTGCGGCACGTGGTGTGCCTCTGCAAATGCGCCGGCTTCCTTCCAATAAGGAATCAGCTTCTCGTTCCACTGCCAATCAAGGATCGCGAGGAAGTCCTCGGGCCAGGGGCAGGTCACCCAGTTGGGATATTTCGATCCCTCGCTGTCACCGGGGCAGCCCGAGAAGGTGATGACGGTATCCACCCCCATCTTCTCTGCCAGAAGTACCGCGTTGCGGAAATCCTCGTCAAACTGCTTTGCGATCGCAGGATCGGGATGCAGTGCGTTGCCGTGTGCAGCCAATGCACAAACGGTGACGTCGTATTTCTTCAAGGTTGCCATGAAAGCGTCGTATTTCTTTGCGTCCGCCAGAAGCTCCGCGGGGTTGCAGTGTGCCTTTCCGGGATATCCGCCCGCACCCAGCTCCACCGTGTGAACACCCAGACCGGTGAGGATCTGCAGGGTCTCCTCCAGCGATTTCGTGCCGTAAAGATTCGCCAAAACGCTCAGTTTCATATCAAATACCTCTCTTTGTATTTATTGATTAACTTTATTATAAGACATATCATGCGACTTTTCAAGTCAGAAATGGGCAAAGTAAAGACAAATATTGCGATTATGTGGTCTTTTGAAGAGGGGACTTGTAAAAAAGAGGTGATTATGATATAATATATAGGATAAACACACCGACTTTTTGCGCTACAAAAAGAGAAAGGTTCCCTAAAATATCATGAAAATCGGATTTGTTTCGCTCGGATGTCCAAAAAATCAACTCGACACCGAGGTCATGCTGCACGAGGTGCTGGCTGCGGGCTATGAGATCACGCCCGAGGACATTGACGCTGATGTGATCATCGTCAACACCTGCGCCTTCATCGAAAGTGCAAAAAAAGAAGCCATCGACAACTTTCTTATCGTGGCATGGCTCAAAAAGAACCGCCATCTCAAGGCAATCATCGTCACGGGTTGCCTTGCCGAGCGTTACGGCGAGGAGATCTTCCGCGAGCTTCCCGAGGTCGATGCCGTGCTGGGGGTCGGAAGCATCCACAACATCGTCGAGGCGATCGAGGCGGTCACCGTCAAGAAGAAAAAGGGCTCGAAGGTCAAATATTTCTCTCACGAGGACAAGGACACCGTCCGTCTCGGCGGAGACCGTGTGCTGACCACGCCCGACTATTCGGCATATCTCAAAATAGCCGAGGGCTGTGACAACCGTTGCGCCTACTGTGCCATCCCCGCGATCCGCGGAAAATTCCGCTCCAGACCCATGGAGGATCTGATCAAGGAGGCAAAGCAGCTCGAGGATCTCGGTGTCAAGGAGCTTGTCATCGTGGCGCAGGACATCACGAGGTACGGACTTGATCTGTACGGCAAATATGCCCTTGCCGAGCTCCTGCACAAGCTGGGAGAGGAGACCTCGATCCCGTGGATCCGTCTGCTCTACTGCTACCCCGACAAGATCACAGACGAGCTGATCGCAGAAATGCGCGACAATCCCAAGATCCTCAAATACATCGATCTCCCGCTCCAGCACATCAGCGATCGGATGCTGACGGCAATGAACCGCCACGGAGACCAAAAGATGATCCGCGAGGTGCTCGAAAAGCTCCGCCGCGAGATTCCCGAGATCGTCATCCGCACGACCTTCATCGTGGGCTTCCCCGGAGAGACCGAGGAGGACTTTGAGGAGCTTTGCAGATTCATCAAGGAGCAGCGCTTCGATCATGCCGGCGTCTTCCCCTACTCCCGCGAGGAGGATACCCCCGCCTACGACTTCCCCGATCAGATCGACGAGCAAGTCAAGCAGGATCGCATGGATCACCTGATGCAAATGCAGATGGAGATCAATGAGGAGCTCAACCGCGAAAAGATCGGCAAGACGGTCGAGGTGGTCTGTGAGGACTACGATCCCGTTGCCGAGGTGCATTTCGGAAGAAGCGCAGCCGATGCGCCAGAGATCGACGGAAAGGTCTATTTCCGCGCCGACACCCGCATCGCTCCCGGCTCCTTCGTTCGCGTCAAGGTTCGCAAGGTCATCGACTATGATCTTTACGGCAACGTCGTAACGAAATAAAATATCATCATCAAGAAAGGATCTTCGATATGAAAAAAATGAATCTTCCCAACAAGCTGACGCTTTTGCGCCTCTGCCTGGTTCCGATCTTCGTGGTCATCATGATGGTATCCAATGCCGTGTGGGCGAGTGCCGTGGGACTCGTGCTCTTCATCGGTGCGTCTCTGACCGATATGCTCGACGGTAAGATCGCACGCAAATACAATCTCGTCACCGATTTCGGCAAGTTTATGGATCCCCTCGCCGACAAGTTCATGGTCATCGGCGCGATGTTCGTCATTCTCTGGCGCGCACAGTCTGCCTACTCCGACAAGCTGTTCGCTCAGGTCTTTTTCTGGGCATTTCTGATCGTGATCTTCCGCGAGCTCGCCGTCACCTCGATCCGTCTGGTCGTGTCGGGCTCCAGCGGCATCGTGATCGCCGCAAACATGCTCGGAAAGATCAAGACCTGCACCCAGATCGCCTGCGTCATCTGCTGCATCGCCGAGCCCGTCATCTTCGAGCTTTTGGGCAAGGGAACCACCTTCCTCCCCGTCTCGCTCGCGACCTCGGCGCTCATGCTGGTCTTCACTCTTTGGTCGGGAATCAACTATATCGCATCCTATTGGAAATATCTCGATCCCGAAAAATGATTCAAAAATCGGTTTCGCAAGGAAATACTGTTCGCGGGGCATAAATGCAACCATACGCCCACCAAAAGGAGGTCACGCTCGCAATGTCTTTTCAATTCCAAATCAAGCTAACCGATCAGGACTACTTGGATTTCAATACGTTTTGGATGCTCAAATCGCCCTACGGAAAGAAAGAGATCCTGAAAATGAGACTTCTTCTCGCTGCGGTGTTTCTTGTGGCTTGCTGTCTGTCGTTGATCATCAACGGCCTTTCGACTGCCACTTGGCTCGGCTTGATTCCTCTTCTGATCATTTTTGCAGTGGCTCAGGCGCTGTTCAACACCATCTTCCTCGGATCACTGAAGGGACAGTTGAAATCCTTGAAGAAAAAAGGAAAAATGGGATATTCGCCTGCTTCCGAATTGGAATTTCTCGAGGATCGTTTCGTGGAAACGACTCCGGATGAAAAGAGCGAAACCAAATATCACGTGATTGAAAGAGTCAGCATCGTTGCCAATAAGATGATCTACCTTCACGTCAACAATGTCAAGGCATACATCCTGCCCATCTCTTGCTTCGAGTCCAAGGAGCAGCTTGACGGCTTTTTGGAGTTTATCAAAACAAAATGCAAAATGATCGACACCTACGATCATTTCAAATAAGTTCCATGGAAATGGGGGCATCTTGAAGGATGCCCCCAAAAGCATTGCTCCCATCAAGCACTATCCGCGTTTCACCGCGATCCCATAGCTTTGCGCATAGGCCTCGGCATAGGATCCTGCGGCACAGGTAACGGCAAGCGTCGATCTGCAATTCTGAAACGCACCGTAAGAGATCGTGGAAACACCGGCCGGAATGAAAATATGTTCCAATGAAACACATCCCGAAAAGGCAAACCACCCAATGCTCGTCACGCTGTCGGGAAGCACCACCGAGGTCAGGATTGCCTTGTCCATAAAGGCGCGGTCTCCAACGGCAACCACGGGATGCCCCTCGATCGTCGAGGGAACGACGACCTGCTTTTGCGTGCCCGTGTAGCCGGTAATCTTCACGCCGCCGTTTTCGATCAGATAAGTAAACTGCGACTCCGCCGACGGTGCGCTCGGAGTCTGTTCCGTGACCGGCGGCGCCTCACTTCCCTTTTCCAGCTCGGCAATCCGCGACTCATATTCCACACGATCGACGTAAAGCTCGGTTTTCAGGTCCAACAATTCCTGCTGAAGCCGGGAGACCAGTTGCTCGTAATAGGCAACCCGCGCATCATCGGAGTCCGACGGGGGTTCCGGGAGAGGATCGGAGGCCTGTGTTTCCAACTTTTGCTCCTCGCGCGGCGGCGTTTGCACATTCGACCGGCATCCCGTGAGCAGCGCGCAAAGCGCAAGACAAAACAGTAAGGATTTTTTCATCTTTTTTTCTCCTTTCGACCGCAAAAGATTTCTTGGTCCTCTCTATCATACCACATCCCCCTTGTCGAAGCCGCGTGAAAGCCGCGGTTTTGGAAAAATAAATCCGTCCGAAAAAAGAATAAGCTCCCACACGTGTCCATTCGACAATGCAGGAGCTTTTTCGTTCCAAAATCAAAGCTTCAGCGCACCGCTCGCGAGATCCGAAATGATCCTCGCGATGGCATGCTCCTCGTTGCTGACGGTGACGTGATCGGCAGCAGCCTTGGCAGCAGGAGAGGCATTTGCCACGGCAATTCCGAGCTTGGCGGCACGAAGCATCTGAACGTCGTTGTCGTAGTCTCCGACAGCAACCGTTTTTTCGGGATCTATTCCCAAAATGCGCACCATCGGTGCCAGAAGACTTCCCTTGTTGACCCCCTTGGGAAGAATCTCGTACAAGGTCTTTTCGGCACTGACAAAATCAAAGTTTTTCGCCGCCGGATGTGTCTTCAGCAATCGATCCAGTTGCTCCATCTCCTCATCGGTTTCGACACCGAACAGGATCTTGGCGATCGGCTCGTCCACCTCACGGCAATTGCAGGTCAGATATTCCGCACCGGTCAGATCGCGAAACCAAACCATCACGGAATTGTCTCTGCAGAAATAGGTATTTTCAAAGGTGTTGAGCTGAATTCCGACCGAAGGCATCTCACGCTCCGCCAGCTCGACCAAATCGAGAATGTCGCGGGAGGCCTCATGCGTCCAAAGATATTTTTTGTTGGGATAATCATAGATTCCACCGCCGTTGATGCAACCAATCGGTCCGTTGGGACGCACGGCATCAAAGCAATTGCCCACAAAGCGAGGCATCCGTCCGGTGATAAAGGTAAAGATTCCGCCCTCGTTCTTAAAATATTCAATCGCTTCGCGGTTCTCCAAAGAGACGAACTCGTTCTTTTGCAAAAGCGTTCCATCCAGATCGGTGCAGATCAAAACCCCTTCAAATTTCTTCATTCCAAATCCCCTGTTCATTCATTGTTGGG
This sequence comes from Eubacteriales bacterium, assembly GCA_045534435.1. Taxonomy (GTDB): domain Bacteria; phylum Bacillota; class Clostridia; order Oscillospirales; family CAG-272; genus UMGS1865. The sequence continues at coordinate 16,148 of JAZSJS010000131.1, read as the reverse complement.
TGCACGGATACGTGCTTTACAATTATAGCATAGCACACACAAAAAATCAATATCAAACGACAAAATAAAAGCAATCAACTGCAAGAATCCGATAAAAAGCCGAATAAAAATAGCAAAACCTATTGACTTTTTTCTAAAATTTCGCTATAATAATGAGGATGTCAGTCGGACCATTAGCTCAGTTGGTCAGAGCTCCCGGCTCATAACCGGTCGGTCCAAGGTTCGAGTCCTTGATGGTCCACCAAGCAAAACGCCCCGATTTTCGGGGCTTTTTGTTTTGCTTGGTGGACCATCAAGGCAACGCAGGGCGTTGCTTTTGAGGCGCAGCCGAAAAACAAGGTTCGCCTTCCAAGCAAAGCCGTGGGGAGCTCGCTCACCAACGGCGCGCGCAGGAATATTGCCCGTAGGGCAAAATCCTTGACGTGAATTTCTCCCCATGGTTTCCTTGAGCCTTGCGTGGGTGCAAAAAAGCAAACACACTCCACTCTGCAAAACGCACCCACAAGTCGGCTTGCCCTCGGCAAGCCAGGGTTCTGAGTCCTTGGTGGGCCTATCAACAATACCGCCGAGAGGGGCCAAACGGTTACTCTCGGCGGCAATTATCATTTTACAATAATTCTATTCTTTTTGAAAAGCACGGTAAACAGTACAATGAAAACCGCAAGGTTCGTTCCTATTATTAAAAGCCGATAAGGAATATTACCGTAATAACAATCGAACATATCACCTATTAAATCTTTGATCTGTGTTGTATACCAAAATCTTGCGACCTTCATAAGTACCGGACTGCTTGAAGCAAATGTAGGAATAATACCGTTAAATATTGCTATCAGCGATACGACAGCGGCTGCTCCGCTCGGGTTCTTAGTTTGAATAGTTAACATACTACCAAATACAAGGCTTGTGAACGTGCCAAGCATGATTGCAAGAACATACCAAAGCAAGGATATCCCAGTGAATCCGCCGATTACCCCGAATACAATTGCAATTACTGATGATATCGCCATAATATACAATGTGACTCCGAGCAAATATTCCAGCGGTTTCACTGTCGATAGAATCAACATCCTCGTAACATTTGAGAACTTATCTTCCCGTATAATTCCATTTATAGTGGTAAACGGTGTCATACCGATAAATATTGTACTCATACTCATCACAAGGTGCATTCGATATATTTCCGAACTATTAGAGTTAAGTAATACGAACATCAGTGTCATAAATGGAAAAACAACAAAACTGAATATTACCCCTGTGTTTTGCGATGTGTCAAGTATTTGCTTTTTGAATATTGCAAAGATACGTCTTAATTTCATTACTTCTTACCTCCCTTCATGACGGATAAAAAAACATCTTCAAGGTTAGGTTCAGAGGAGTGAATTGAGACTATTTGCTCGTTTTTCATATATTCTGAAATTGTTTCTTGCGAGTCCGCTGTGTTTGGTAAAATAACCCTTTCACCATTTTTTAGCAGTATGTGAAGCGAATTTTCCAAATTATATTTTCGACAGATCTCATCGGGAGCGTCATTTTCAATCAACACACCCTCACTAAGTAAAGCAACACGGTCGCAAAGGCTCATCGCTTCATCCATCTTATGTGTCGTCAAGAAAATTGTCGTTCCGGATTCCTTCAACGATAAAATGAGCTTATGAATATCTGATGTGTTAAGCGGATCAAGTCCGCTTGTCGGTTCATCCAAAAATAACAGCTTTGGTGAATGAAGTATGGCTCTTGCGATAATCAAACGCTGACGCATTCCTTTTGAAAGTCTTGAAACTTTGGTTTTGGCACTTGCCGCCAAATTTACTTTTTCAAGTACATGAGATATACGCTTTTTATCAATTCCATAGATGTCAGCAAAGATAGAAAGATTTTGCTCGCAACTCAAACGTTCAAAAAGTCCCGGAACATCGAAAACCATTCCCATTTGAGAATATTCTGTGTCACCAAGTTGTTTCGTGTCACGACCAAATACAAAGACTTCGCCGCTTGTAGGTAACAACTGACCTGTAAGAATGTTGATTAGAGTGGTTTTTCCAACTCCCGATGGTCCTATAAGACCAAATATCTCTCCTTGGTTTATAGTAAGATCGATTCCTTTCAGCACCATATGGTGCTGAAAGGACATTTGTAATAGCCTTGTTTCAATGATATATTCCACAGCAGGCTCCTTATGGCAGATAGAAATATGCGCCAATAGCAGGAGATGTATTTTCATCATATTTTAGCCATCCGCTTGCGAGGGCATATTTCACGATGTAGCCAAGAGTATGACTTGTTGTGCATATCGATTCAAGCAATGCGTCAACCATTTGGGCGTTAGTGCGGACGCACTCAGGCAGATCCGAGTACAAAATTTCACGAACGGTACAATTGATTTTTTCAATCGTGTTCAAAATATTATTGTGCAATTGTCCGCGTGCATCGGCATGCACGATAAATTCTGCACTAAAACTCTTTTGTTCGCAAAATTCCAAGAACTTTTGATTGGTACTTTGCTTTATCACTACCACATTGGGAATATACTCATTTGCTCTTTTATAAGCATACCCATATTCAACAAGCTTTTCAGCCACAGTAGTGTTTTCTGATTTCTTCCTCTCGACCATACGACGCAATTCGTGCGCTTCAATCTTGGAAAGATTTGCGGGGGTTCTGTTTTGGATTCCGCGATATCCAAAGCGGTAATGAACAAAGCCCTCGTATTGACAATGGAAACCAACTGAATCCGGACAAAAATCGCACTTTTGAAAGCCAACAACGTCCCAAGCGCCTCTATTCTTTCTTGGGGTGTTGCCAAGCTTTTCCTTGGGAGAATTGTTGCAAAGCGAATACACGCCTTTATAAAAATCCATCAGCAACATCCATTTTGCTTCTTCATAGTTCTGATACTCATCGTAATAACAAAGACCTGCTTCTTCGTATTGAGCCATCAATCTGTCGATATCTTCTGTTATTAGCGCAATCAACTGCGGAAGAATCCCCTCATAGTAAAAATGAATTTTTTGCTGTGCCTCGCGGCTGATGATCGGAAAGTTAGTTTCGTATTTTTCGCCGTTTTTGACAAGCAATGTTTGTGATGTCAGATGCCGCACTACATCTTCCATATACGGCAAAGCAACTCCAACTTCAATAGCGAGTTCCTCTGCTGTCATAGGATTGTCATAACACGCGAGGAAAATGTTTTGATTTAATTTTGGATCCATCAGAGTCCAAGGCTGTCCGAGCTTGCCGGGAGCAGTGCAGATATTTGAATATACGATTTCTTCGGGATTATAACTGCGTTTTCCAAATTCTCTTGCCATATCCATACCTTCTTTCAAAATTTGTCTTGCACGGAGAAGTCGAGACTTTACCGTGTTTGTTGGAAGCGAGAGCGATTCTGCAATTTCACGAACGTTTTTGTTTTCAATGTAGTAGGCAACGACGATGTTACGATAATCACTTTTGATGAACGCCAGCTCCCGCCGAAGCAGAGCCATTTGCTCTGTACGTACCATTTCATCAAGGATATTTTCGCTTTCGTCTTCAATTTCATAGTCGCCGATATCGGAACCGGTTACCGATTCGTTTCGCTTATGCTTTTCCTTAGCCCATACCGAATAACGGTTGCGCGCGATCTGCCAAACCCATGCCGAAAAGCTCATCGGTATTGTGCCTTTATGCAAAGCCGTGATGATCTGAAGCGCGATATCCTGTGTCAGATCTTCGGCTTCAATATGGTTTCCCGTCTTTTTCAGGCAGAAGTAAAACAGCTTCTCCATATCATTTTCGACAAACTCATTGATCAACCGATCGCGCATTTCGTTCGCTTCCTGCATTTTCTCGCCTCCTTTCCGAAAAGCCCGGGCTTTTCATTCATATCAGTGTGGCGTTTTTGAATTTGGGTGCATTGATTCTTGAAATTATATCATACATTTTCAATGATGTCAACGTTTTTCATCCGCTCACAAATTTTTCTTGCACAGGGAGAGATTTTGTGATATACTATAAATGACACCCGCTCTACCCCAAAAAAGAAAAAGGGAGGACGACAGCGTGAAAATCAAGATCAAAAAGAAATCCTATCAAGAAGTGATGAGCATCCCAAAGCAAAAGCATATCAAGCCCATGCGGCAAAGCTTTTTCTTCCGGTTGCTTTTGCGTGTGGTATCCTCGTTTGATCTTTGGGCATGCAAATTCTCAGTGAAGCGAATCGGCATGGAAAAGCTTGACAAAAAGCAGCCGTGCCTCTATCTGATGAATCACTCCAGCTTCATTGACCTTGAGATCGCATCGGTGATTCTCTTCCCCCGCCGCTTCAGCATCGTTTCCACGATGGACGGCTTTATCGGAAAAAATCTGCTCATGCGACTGCTTGGCTGTATCCCGACCAAAAAATTCATCTTCGATCTCGGCCTGATCCGCGACATGAGCTATGCGATCAAGGAGCACAAAAGCTCGATCCTGCTCTTCCCCGAGGCTGGATACACCTTTGACGGCACGACCACGACGCTCCCCGAAAATCTCGGCGCATTCGCAAAAATGCTCGGGATCCCCGTGGTCATGATCGAGACCCGGGGCGCGTTTGAGCGTCAGCCGCTCTACAACAACCTCCGAAAGCGCCGCGTCAAGGTGACGGCAGAGATGCGTTACCTGCTCTCAGCCGAGGACTGCGCCCAAAAGGAGGCGGGAGAGATCCAGAGTCTGATCGAGGAGCAATTCTCCTTTGATGCATTCCGCCGTCAGCAAAAGGAAGCAATCTCCATTCGCGAGCCCGACCGCGCCGAGGGGCTGGAGCGCATCCTTTACAAATGCCCCGCCTGTCTTGCGGAGGGACAAACCGAGGGGGCGGGCGATCACCTGACCTGTCATGCCTGCGGAAAAAAATATCTGCTGGACGAGCACGGCTTCATGCGCGCGGAGAACGGCGAGACCGAATATCCGCACATTCCCGATTGGTACGCATGGGAGCGTGATTGCGTGCGCCGTGAGCTGGAGGAAGGGATCTATCACTTGGACTGCGACGTGCGCGTTCTGATGCTGGTGGATACCAAATGCCTCTATGACGTGGGTGACGGCAGGCTTTTGCACTCGCGCGAGGGCTTTCGTCTGACCGGCAGCGACGGCACCTGGGAATACACCCAAAAGCCGATCTCCTCCTACACGCTCAACTCGGACTTCAATTGGTATGAGATCGGTGACGTCATCGGCATCGGAAACCCGAAGGCACTTTACTATTGCTTCCCCAAGGATAAAAGCGTTTCGGTGGCAAAGGCTCGCCTCGCCGCCGAGGAGCTTTACAAGATTCTCAAAAAAAGGTAATTCCCCCGTCAAAAAACGCCGCCAAGAGATGCTCTTGGCGGCGTTTTTTTATTTGTTTTTGATCAGCTTGATCAAAAACTCAAGCGCGGGAAACAGACAGGCTGCCACCGGCCAAATGATCCACGTGAGATGCCATGCACCGCTCAAAAAGCTGCTGCCGAGATAGATCGCAGTAACCAATGCCCAATACGCACCTTCGACCGTCTCCGCCTTTTTGGAGCGTTTTTTGCTTTCCTCGCTGAATTCTCCCGTTTGCAAAAGTCGCAAATAGCTTCCGTTGATATAGCTTGCGCGCACGATCATGGCAACGGCAACCGAGCAGATCACAAGGATCAGCGCCGTGCAAGAGATCAGGATCATGCCACTCGCATTCATCGCGCCAAGCACGACCAGAGGAATGGCGCTGAAGATACACAGGATCACACCAAGCGTCACCCGGGTGCGATATCGCGGCGCGTAGGTGCTTCTCTTCTTTTCAACGATTCCTTCCACACCGTATTCCAGCAAAAAGCGTTCCTGATCCAGCCAGGAAAATTCCGAAAGCCGCATTCCCGTGGGAACGAAGATCGCGACCGCCGCACCGACCAGCAAAAACAGAACCACCATTCCAATGCCGAAGGCAAGATTTTCGGAGGGCAACCATGCCACGCCCGCGTCGGCAAATCCGCCAAGCAGCAAAAGACACACGGGCGACAGAATGCAAAGCATGACGCCAATGGCAATTCGCTTGGAAAGGCTTGCCACGCTTTCCATATAGCGGATCGCATCGTCCAGAGAGACCGAGCGTCTGCCCTCGGCATCATCGCTCGCGTCGGTCTCGGACGGCTGGATCTCCTCCAGATCGTCCTTGAGCAGATAGTCGGTGCTGACACCGAACAGCGAGCTCATTCCGATGATCTTGTTCAGATCGGGAACCGAAAGACCGCTTTCCCATTTGGAAACCGATTGGCGCGAAACGTTCAGCTTTTCCGCCAGCTCCTCCTGTGACCAACCGTTCTTTTTTCTGAGCATAATAATTTTGTCTGCAAGAATCATATGTTCGTTGCTCCTTTCCCTTTGATGTCTCTATTTTACCATCACGTGCGGTTGCAATCCACCAACCGCGCTTGGAAATTTGTCAACCGACGGGTGCAATTCTCAAAAAATACTGTAAACCGCCTTACAAGCGGCGCAAAAGCGGCTCCACCTCGTCCAGAGATGTGACCGTGAAATCGGGACGGATCGAGGTGTACTCCACCGCTCCGCGCGGACAGTAGTGACAGGTTTTGATGCCCGCATGGATGCCGCCTTGAATATCCGAGGTCAGACTGTCACCGAGGATGATCGCCTGCTCTCGGTCAAATTCGGGGATTTCGGCAAAGCAGCGATCGAAGAAGAGAGGGTCGGGCTTGACCGCACCGATCTCCTCCGAGAGAAAGATCTTTTGAAAATATCGCTTGATCCCCGCGCTCTCCATGCGCCCGTTTTGCACCGCAGTTGTTCCGTTGGAAACGGCGTAAAGCGCGTATTTGCCGAAAAGCGACTCGAGAAGTGCCTCCGCTCCGGGCATGAAAAAATGTCCGTGAGAAAGCGTTTCCTCATAATACAAGCGCGCGTGTTCGGCATCACGCACCACGCCGAGCTCATCAAACAGAATCGCAAATCGGCGGTATTTGACCTCGGCGCGCGTCAGTTTTCCCTGTTCCAGAAGCTTCCATTGTGCGTCGTTGATCTCGCTGTATCGCGCAACGACGGCCTCGGTTGGCTCGAGCTCCAAATGGCGCAAGGTTTTTTTGAGTGCCTCTGCCTCCGCCTTGTGAAAATCAAGCACCGTGTCGTCAATATCCAAAAATACGAATTTGATCATTGTGCGCTCCTTCATTGCAAAATCACGTTTTCCGCACCGAGCAGATCGGTCAGCTGACGCGTCACGTAGTCACTCATCGCCACACCGTGCGGCGAGGTGTCGTAGCATTTCTCATCGGCAAAATAGAAGAATGCCGGAAAATCTCCCTCAAACAGCTCGCAAAGATTCAATGCCTTGAGATATTTTGCATCCTTTTTGCCCGGCACGCGCAAAAACAAGCGCCGCGGTGTGGCGGGACGTGCGGGGGCTGGATTGGCATCCGACTTTGCAGCGGGTGTCGACGGCTTCGGCTTCTCGGCCTCCCGGACCGCCTCTGTCGCGGAAGCAACGGTCTGTGGCGTAAAGCTTGCGTCCTCCACCAAGGGCTCCAGACGATTGACCAGGATCTTGGGCGGCTCGTCCTCGCGAAGAGAGATGCTTCCGCTGACGTAAAGCGCGGCGTCCACGCGGATCAGATGCGCGTGCTCGGCATACTGCCGTGCAAAGGCAACGCACTCGATCTCCGCCATGCGGTCCTCAAGCGTAAAGAACGCCATGCGGTCTCCGTTCCGCGTGTTCTTGAGCGTGACCGAGGTCACGATGCCAACGACGTTGACGCGCGCCTTGTCGGCGGGATCACTCTCGTCACCGACAAGATCCAGAATCTGATCGTGCTTCAGATGGGAGACGTGCTTTGCGTATTCGTCGAGCATCTGCCCGGAAAAATACATTCCCGTGGCATCCTTTTCCATCAACAGCTTTTCACGCACACCAAACTCGGGAATATCGGGATATTCACACTGCGGTCTTTGATAGCCCCCTGCGCCTCCGTCGAGCATAGAGAACATATCCAGCTGTCCCTCGAGATTGTTTTTTCCCTTCTCGACGGCTTGGTCGATCATTTTTTCATAAACGCGCAAAAGCCGACTGCGATAGACTCCGAGTCCGTCAAAGGTTCCCGCCTTCAAAAGCGATTCGACCATTCTCTTGTTCAGATCTCCTGCGGGCATACGGTCGATGAAATCCTCAAAAGAGGCAAACGCGCCGCGTCGCCGCTCCTCCAGGATCGATTGCAGGAAGGATCGTCCGACGTTTTTGAGCGCCAACAGACCGAATCGAATATCCTTTCCGTTGACCGAAAAATAGATCCGGCTCTCGTTGATGTCGGGAGGGAGCACGCGGATCCCACGCGCCGCACATTCGGAAATATATTCGGCAACCTTGGTCTGATTTCCGAGGACGCTGGTCAGCAATGCGGAAAAATAGGCATGCGGATAGTGACATTTGAGATATGCGGTGCGGTAAGAGATCACCGCGTAAGCCGCTGCGTGTGATTTGTTGAAGGCATAGTTCGCAAAGCTTTCCATGTCGGCAAACAGCTCTTTCGCGGCATCGCGGTCGATGCCGCGCTCCACCGCCCCCGTCACGAAGCTTTCCCGCTCGGACAGAAGAACGTCCGCCTTCTTTTTGGACATGGCACGACGCACGATGTCTGCGTGTCCGAAGGTATATCCCGCGATCTCGCGGAAAATGCTCATGACCTGCTCCTGATAGACCACGCATCCGTAGGTCGAGCGCAAAATCGGCTCGAGCTGCGGGATGGCATACTCCACCTTTTCGGGATGATGGCGACACTCGATGAATTTCGGGATCGAGTCCATCGGGCCCGGGCGGTAAAGCGCGATCGCCGCAATCACGTCGTCCAGGCGCTCGGGCATCAGGTTGGCAAGCATCTGCTTCATCCCCCCCGACTCGAGCTGAAAGACACCGCCGGTTTTGCCGGAGGAGATCAGTCGGTAGGTCGCCGCGTCGTCAAGCGGCAGCTTTTCAATGTCAAAATCCGGCTCACTCTCTCGGATCTGCCGCTCGGCATCGTGAATGATGGTCAGATAGCGCAGAGCAAGAAAGTCGAATTTGAGCAATCCGAGCCTTGCCACCGTGTCCATGTCAAACTGCGTCACCACCGTGCCGTTGCTCATCGCGAGCGGCCCGTATTCCGAGATCGGGCGCTCGGTGATGACCACGCCCGCCGCGTGGATCGACACGTTGCGAGGCATTCCCTCGAGTGCCATCGCCGTATCGACCAGACGTCTGACCTCCTCGGAATTTTCATACTGATTCTTCAGCTCGGGCAGCTTGAGCGCCATCGAGATCGTGATGTTCAGCTCCTGCGGTACGGCACGCGCCACCACGTCGACGTCCTGATAGGACATTCCGAGTGCGCGACCGACGTCACGGATCGCCGCGCGTGCAGCCAGCGTTCCGAAGGTGATGATCTGCGACACGTGGTCGCTTCCGTATTTTTTCGCGACGTATTCGATCACCTCGTCGCGTCTGTTATAACAAAAATCAACGTCAATATCGGGCATGCTGACACGCTCCGGATTGAGGAAACGCTCAAACAGAAGGTCGAATCTGATCGAATCGACGTCTGTGATGCCGAGCGCAAAGGCAACCAGACTTCCCGCTCCCGAGCCACGTCCGGGGCCCACGGGAATATCCTGTGACTTGGCAAAGGCGATATAATCCTGCACGATCAGAAAATAATCGGCATAGCCCATCTCCACGATGACAGAAAGCTCATATTCCATTCGCTTCTCATAGTCCTCGCGGCAAAAGTCCTCAAAGACGATATGTCCGCGCGCGATCCGATCCTCGAGTCCGCGATACGCAAGCGCGCGCAGATGCGATGCGGCGCTCTCACCCGCGGGACAGGGGAATTTCGGCAGATACGTGGTGGAAAAATCAAAATCCACACAGCATCTCTCGGCAATGCGACAGGTGTTTTGGATCGCCTCGGGATACTGACGGAAGATCATCTGCATCTCGTTGGTATCCTTGAGATAAAATTCGTCTGTCGCAAACGCCGCAGGCCGACCCGCGTCCACGGTGGTGTTGGTTTGAATGCACATCAGGATCGCCTGTGTTTCGGCATCACGGCGGCGCAGATAATGGCAATCGTTTGTGGCGACCAGGCCAAGTCCGCAATCCTCTGCCAATTTGACAAGTGACGGGAGGATCGCCTTTTGCTCGGCAAGACCGTGGTCCTGAATCTCGATATAAAAGCGGTCCTTTCCGAAGATCTCGGCATAGTGGTGTGCCGTCTCGACCGCAGCCGAAAAGTCGCCTCTGCTCAAAAGCTTGGGAATGCGTCCTCCAAGGCATGCGGAAAGCGCGATCAGACCGCCGCTGTATTTTCTCAGCAGCTCCTCGTCAACGCGCGGCTTGTTGTAAAAGCCCTCTGTGAAGGAAAGCGAAACCATTTCGATCAGATTGCGATAGCCCTCCATGCTCTCGCAAAGCAGAACCAGATGATCGGCATAGCCCTCCCCCGTGTTCATGCGGTCAAAGCGTGATTCGGTCGCGACGTAGACAACGCGGCCGACGGACGACTTGATGCCCTCCTTGCGACAGGCCTCCCAAAACGCGACGACACCGTACATCACGCCGTGATCGGTGATGGCGACCGCCTCCTGCCCACACTCCTTCGCTCGCTTGGGAATGTCGGCAATCCGGCACGCGCCGTCCAAAAGGCTGTATTCACTGTGTAAATGCAGATGTACGAATCCGTTCATGCTTGCCTCCGTCCGATGTTTTTGACTCCGTTACGAAATCTTACTTCAAAAAATCCTCCGCCTCATCCAACAGTCTTTTGAGTCGGTGGTTGAGTCCCGACTTGGAGATCGGCGGCTCGTGCAGTCGCACAAGCTCGTCCAACGTCGCGTCGGGATTGCGGTAACGCACCATCGCCGTCACGCGCAAAGGCTCGGGAAGCGCCTCAAGGCGTCCCACCTCCATCAGCTTGTCGATGGCCTCCATCTGACGCGTTGCGGCGGAAATGGTTTTTTCAATATTTTTTGCCACGCAGTTGGTGGCCCTGTTTTCATTGTTTCGAATATCCCGCTCAATGCGGCTGTTGATGATCTCAAACACGGTGTGCTGTGCGCCCGCCATGCCGATCAGATCCTCCACCGAGCCGCCGTCCTTATAGTAAAGCCCGACCGTGCCCTTTCTCTCAAAGCTGCGCGGCGGATAGCCGCAAGCCTCCAAAAAACGCATCAGGGGCTGCGTTTGCGTCCCCGTGGGCAGAGCAAATTCCAGATGGAAGGACTTGTGCGGATCGTTGACCGTGCCGCACGCGAGAAACAATCCCCGCAAAAACGCGCCGCGACAGGCATCGCAGGAAAAATGCAAGGCCGTCTCGATCTCGGCATCGGGCGAGGAAAGCTGCACCGATTGCCGATAGCAGGCGGGAGACGAAAAGATCAGATCGTAATAAAGATGTCCGCAGGCACCGCTGATCTCGGTCTTGGGAGCGTTTCCGTATTGCCAATGAATCATCTCTGCGGCAAGAGCGGCAACCAATTCGTGCTTATAGCGCACGGTCATCTGCTTTCCCTCGCCTGCGTGCGCCAAAAACAAAAGTCCTGCAGCCAACGCGTGTCGGCAACAGTTTTTTTTCACGGGAAGCGCACAAAGCTCGGCGCGCACCTCATCTGCAAAAGACATATTCCACCTCACAAAAATCGAATCTCAGGCTCCAGCAGAACACCCGTCTCTGCCAAAACACGCGCACGGATCATCTCACACAGACGCTTGACGTCCTCGGCGGTCGCGCCGCCGCGATTGACGATGAAGCCTGCATGCTTGACGGATACCTCGGCACCGCCCACACGCATCCCCTTCAATCCGCAATCCTCGATCAGCTTCCCGGCAAAATGCCCCTCGGGACGCTTGAATACGCTTCCCGCACTCGGAAATTCCAGCGGCTGTGTCCGACGTCGGCGCTCCATATAATCCCGCATCCGCGCGCAGATCTCGGATCTGTTCCCCTTTTGAAGGGTCAGCTCCGCGCACAAAACGGTATAGTACGGGTGCGTTTCGTAAATACTTGTTCTGTTGGAAAATCCTTGCTCATCACCGCACAGCACCCCGATCTCTCCGGTGCGCATATCGAAATATTCACTCTTCTCGCAAATATCCGCCATGCAGCCGCCAAAGGCGCCCGCATTCATAAACACCGCGCCTCCCAGCGTTCCCGGGATCCCATGGGCAAACTCCGCGCCCGTCAAGGCCGCCCGTTGCGCCGCGTTGGCGATCGCGCCGAGCGATGCACCCGCACCGGCAAGGATCCGCGTGCCGCTGACCGTCACGTCCTTCCATGCCGTGGTGAAAATGACAACGCCTCTGAAGCCTGCGTCGGGAAACACGACGTTGGAAGCATTTCCGATGATGAGATACCGAGCCCCATAGCGACGCACGCCCTCCAGACAGGCGATCAGCTCCTCCCGATTTTTCGGAAACAGCGCAAGCTCGGCACAGCCGCCAATGCGAAAGCTGCTATACCGGCAAAGCGGGCATTCGCTTTCGGCGCGTACCCCCGCACGCTTCAAATCATTTCGCAAAAGCTCCATGTCCTACCTCCAAAAAATCTCACTGATATTATTATACTCTGTTTTTGGGGAAATTGCAATATCCTTCTCGGATAAAACTTATGAAAAAAGCACGAAAATCAAATTATCCTCTTGCAAAAAAGAAAAAAATAATGTATAATATAAAATGGATATGAATGTCAGCCGCAATCGTGGCGGAAAGGTCGTGTTTTATGGAAATCAAGCAGAAAAAACAATGGAATATCGGTTTGCTCGGGTTTGGCTCCATGGGAAGAACGCATACGTGGGCGGTACAGAATCTTCCGTTCTTTTACGGAGATCTTCCCTTCCGCGCCGTCACGCGCGCGGTCTGCACGACGTCGCAGGAAAAGTCCGATCGTGTGGGCGAGGAATTCGGAATCGAGATCCGAACCACCGACGAGGACCTGCTGATCAATGATCCCACCATCGACGTCATTGACGTCTGCACGCCGAACGTCTGCCATTTTCAAACGCTGAAAAAGGCGATCGCAGCGGGCAAGCACGTGCTTTGCGAAAAGCCGCTCTGCATCTCCCCCGCCGAGGCGCAAGAAATCCTTGCGATGCCAAAGCGTGACGGACAGGTGCTGGGAATGGTGTTCAACAACCGCTGGCTATCCCCCGTCATACGCGCCAAGCAGCTGATCGAGGAGGGACGCATCGGAGAAATTCTGAGCTTTCACGCATCCTATCTGCACAACAGCGCCACCGATCTGCGCCGTCCCGCCGGATGGAAGCAGGACAAAACCGTCTGCGGCGGCGGTGTTCTCTTTGACCTCGGCTCGCACGTCATCGACCTGATGTCATGGCTCTGCGGACGCTTTGTCTCTGTCAGCGGAATGTCTCAGATCGCCTATCCCGAACGCCTCGGCAGAGACGGCTCGGCTTGGAAAACCAATGCGGACGAGTCCTTCTATTGCATGGCGGTCACCGAAGGCGGTGCCAAGGGCACGCTCGCGGTGGGCAAGCTTCAGGTGGGAACCAACGACGATCTTTCCTTTGAAATTTACGGCTCCAAGGGCGCTTTGCGCTTTTCCCTGATGGAACCGAATTGGCTTTCTTTTTACGACGGAACCACCAAGGCAGAGCCACAGGGCGGCGAGCGCGGCTTTTGTCGCATCGAATGTGTGGGACGCTATCCCGACCTGATCTTCCCCTCCCCCAAGGCTCCCGCGGGCTGGCTTTACGGACATCTGGCAAGCATGCACGCCTTCCTTTCCGCAGTCAACGGCGCCTCTCCCTTCTCTCCGTCCTTTGAGGAGGGTGCCTACGTCCAGGCGGTGATGGATACCGCCTATCGCTCCGACGCTGAGGGATGTCGGATGCTGGAGGTGCCGCCATGCTCGTGATTGGTCTGACCGGTCCGTCCGGCGCGGGAAAAAGCTGCGTTGCCTCACTCTTTGAGCAATTCGGCTTGCCCCGCATCGATGCGGACGTCATTTATCATGCGCTTCTCGCGCCTCCCTCACCCTGCTTGGATGAGCTGACCGAATATTTCGGCGCACACATCCTTTCGGTGGACGGAACGCTCAATCGCCGCGTGCTGGGGCAGATCGTTTTTCACGATCCCGACAAGCTCGCCGCGCTCAACGAGATCACACACCGCTACGTCATGGCGGAGATCCGCCGCCGTCTGGAGCAGCTGCGCAAGGAATCCTTCCAAGCCGCACTCATTGACGCGCCCCAGCTGTTTGAGGCAGGCGCCGACCGAGATTGCAACGTCATCATTTCGGTCCTTGCCGAGGAAAGCACGCGGATCAACCGCATCATGCAGCGCGACGGCATTGACAAGGCATCGGCACTGTGTCGCATCAAGTCGCAAAGAAGCGACACCTTCTTTCGAACTCATTCGGACTACGTCATCGAAAACAACGACTCCCCCGATCGGCTTCTGCCGGAGGTTCGTCGGATCCTTGCGGAAATGGGGGTCCATGCCTCGTGAAAATCACGGTTTGGCGCGTCGTCGCCTTTTTTCTGCTGATCGCGCTCTCGATCGGCTTTGGCTTTGGCTTTGATGCCACCGTGACCGCCATCGAGCGCAAGCAATATCCAATGGAAGAATCCCTTGTGGAATCGGTGCGCGCAGAATCGCTGCAATACGGCATTCCCGAAACCGTCCTTTGGGCAGTTTTGCACACGGGAAGCGGATTTGCAAGCAATTACGTCTCCGATGCGGGAGAGATCGGTCTGATGCAGCTCACACCCGCACAGTTTGATTTCGTCTGCACCGAGATCCGCGGAGGCGAGAGGATGGACGCGGGAATGCTCTACGATCCCGCCACCAATCTTTCCGCCGGCTCTGCTTACCTCTCCTATCTTTACTCGCGTTACGGCGTCTGGGAGCAGGTCTTTGCCGCCTACGCCACAAGCCCCGAGACGGTCGACGAATGGCTCAAGGATCCCGATCGTCTGTCCGAGCAGGGGGTGCTGCAAAACATTCCCGACGAACGCGTCGAGGACTACGTCAAGACGGTAAACAAAGCCATCGATCAATATACAAAGCTGTACTATCATTCATAAAAATAAAGGAGTTACCATCATGTCCAAAGCAAAGAAAAATCTCGCTTATGAGAAGAAGACCGTTTACGAAAAGGCAGGCAGCCGCGTGGTTGCCGAGGCCTATGAATACGCCAAGGATTACGTCAAGTTTCTCGACGCCGCCAAGACCGAGCGCGAGGCTGTGAACGAGAGCGTCAAGCTCGCAGAGGCGGCAGGCTATCGTCCCTATTCCTTCGGAATGCCCATGAAGGCGGGCGACAAGTTCTATCTGAACAACCGCGGAAAGAACATCTATCTGTTCCGCATCGGTACCGAGGACATCAACAACGGTATCCGCATCACCGCCGCACACATCGACTCCCCGCGTCTGGACCTGAAGCAGGTTCCGATCTATGAGGAGGGCGGAATGTGCTATCTGAAAACGCATTATTACGGCGGCATCCGCAAATATCAGTGGCTGGCAACGCCTCTGGCGCTTCACGGCGTGGTCGTCAAGCAGAGCGGAGAGGTCGTCAACGTCACCATCGGTGAAAATGAGACCGATCCCGTGATGTATATCACCGATCTCCTTCCCCACCTTGCCGCCGCAGAGAACGAAAAGAGCGTCGCAAAGGCATTCCAGGCAGAAAAGCTGAACATCGTGATCGGCAGCCGTCCGCTCGAAGGCGAGGAAACGGATGCTGTCAAGGCAGGCGTGCTGCAGTATCTGAACGAGGCCTACGACATCACCGAGGAGGACTTCCTCTCGGCAGAGCTTTCGATCGTTCCCGCCGCAAAGGCGCGTGACGTCGGCTTTGACCGCTCCATGATCTGCGGCTACGGCCACGACGACCGCGTTTGCGCCTATCCCTCGATCACCGCGATGATCGACGCGAACGAGGAGAAGCACACCACCATGTGCATCCTCGTCGACAAGGAGGAGACCGGAAGTGACGGTGTGACGGGTATGCAGAGCAGCCTGATCACCGATATCATCGCAGAGATCGCACGCGCCCTGGGCGGCAACGAGGCGGCGGTTCGCGCCAACTCCAAGTGCCTCTCCAGCGACGTGACGGCAGTATTTGATCCGAACTTCGGCGAGGTTTTTGAGCACCGCAACTCGGCAC
>JAZSJS010000096.1:0-6801 GCA_045534435.1 Eubacteriales bacterium | reverse complement strand
TCTTCCTAAGACCGCTTGGCCTCCGACTTAAAACAAACGGTCGAGCGCACAGACTCACCCAACATTCGCCCCCCACAAAAAGCGCATCTTTCCGTCAAAACCGACTTGACTTGCAGAGAAAATAATGATAAAATATATTATATCATATAGTCACATGGAAGTGAGAGAAATCAGATGGAGCGAGAAAACGTTGTATTGATCGGGATGTCGGGCGCGGGGAAGAGCACGCTGGGGGTTCTTTTGGCAAAGGCGCTGGGAAAGCAATTTGCCGACACGGATCTGCTGATCCAGCAGAGGACGGGAAGGCTTTTGCAGCAGATCATCGACACCGACGGAGTCGACCGCTTTTTGGAGATTGAGGAGTCGGTGGTATTGGATACGGAGCTGCACGGCTGCGTGATCGCGACGGGCGGCAGCGTGGTCTATTCCGAGCGTGCGATGGAATTTCTCGGGCGGAACGCCACGGTGGTCTATCTGGAGGTTTCGTTCTCCGAGCTGGAAGCGCGGCTTGGGAACATCACCACCCGAGGGATCGTGTTCAAGGGCACGAACGATCTTCGCGCGGTTTTTGAGGAGCGGCTTCCGCTTTATCGGAAATATGCGGACGTTAGCGTGGACTGTACGAAAATCGGCATCGAGGCGTCGGTGGAGGAGCTTCTGCGCGCCTTGAGAAAAAACGACGGAACGGAGTGAGAAATCGATGAAATTCATATTGGCATCCAAGTCTCCGCGCAGACGCGAGATCCTGGAAAATTTGGGAATATCGTTTGAGATCGTGACCGCCGACACCGACGAGACGAGTGAGGAGAGGGATCCGAGCCGATTGGTGGAGCTTCTTTCCGCGCGCAAGGGAGAGGCGGTTTGGTCACGTCTTCTCGCGGAGGGTCGCGATCTTTCGGAGACGGTGGTGATCGCCTCGGACACGGTGGTCTCGGTGGACGGAGAGATCCTCGGGAAGCCGCGCGACGAGGCAGACGCGAAGCGTATGCTGAGAAAGCTTTCGGGCAGACGTCACGAGGTCATCAGCGGCATTTGTCTGATCGGGAACAACAAAAGGGCTTGTGCGCATGAGGTCACGGAGGTCGAGTTTGACGAGCTGGACGAGGAGACGGTCGCGCGCTACGTACGAGAGACGCAGCCGTATGACAAGGCGGGGGCATATGCCATTCAGGGCGTTGCTTCGGCGTATATTCGCGGCATCCGCGGATGCTACTTCAACGTGGTCGGGCTTCCCGTGCATCGGTTGCATCGGCTGTATGCCGAAGCCTTTGGAGAAAATTTCTTTTAAAACGTGAAAAATCGAGAAATTTTTCAAACAAAGGGGTAGCCAAACAGAAATCTTTATGTTATAATGATATTATCATTAAGAGCGGTACAGAAAAGACACCGCGGAAGGGAGCGCGCATGGCAAAGCAGATCGGAATTGACCTCGGGACCTCGACGACCTTGATCTTCAAGGACAAGGGGATCGTTTTGCGCGCGCCGTCCGTTGTGAGCATCGACCGCCTGACGCACGAGGTCATCGCCTCGGGCAAGACTGCAAAGCGGATGCTGGGGAAAACGCCGGGAAATATTCTGGCGCTTCGTCCGCTCAAGGACGGCGTGATCACCGACCTGGAGGTCACGTCGCTGATGATCCACGATTTTTTGGAGAGATTGGATATGACGTCGGTCTTCAACCGCCCCTCGGCGTTGGTTTGCATTCCTTAC
The DNA here is from genome assembly GCA_045534435.1 of Eubacteriales bacterium. Lineage (GTDB taxonomy): Bacteria > Bacillota > Clostridia > Oscillospirales > CAG-272 > UMGS1865. The sequence goes on along the minus strand of JAZSJS010000096.1, from coordinate 5,091 downwards.
GGAGTCACCGAGGTCGAGCGACGCGCCGTGGAGGACGCGGTGTTTGAGGCGGGTGCGAAGAACGTGGGACTGATCGACGAGCCGATCGCGGCGGCGGTGGGCGCGGGGATCCAGGTCTCCAAGGCACGCGGCGCGATGCTGGTTGACCTCGGCGGCGGTGTTTCCGAGGCGGCGGTCATCAGTCTTGGCGGTGTGGTGCAATCAAACTCCCTGAGAACCGCGGGAGACGAATTGGATCTTGCCATCGTCAACCATCTCAAGGCAACGCGCAACGTTCTCATCGGTGAGATCACCGCCGAGCGATTGAAGCTGCAGATCGGAACGGCGATCGACGGGATCGACCGCGGTAGCATGGAGGTGTGCGGACGCGACCTGAACACCGGACTTGCCATTACCGTTGAGGTGACCACGGCAGAGGTGCGCGAGGCGATCCGCGAGCCGCTTTCGGAGATCATCGGCATGGTCAAAATGACGCTTGAGGAAACCCCTCCGGAGCTTTCCGCCGATATTTTCGACTTTGGCATCGTCATGGTGGGCGGCGGATCGATGCTGCCCGGAATGGATCAAGCCATCCACGAGCGCACGGGTGTTCGTGTCATCATCCCGAAAAAACCGAGGCCGCACGATTGCGTTTGCGTGGGCTTGGGACGGATGCTGCAAAGCACGGGCGGAGATTTTTCGGAGTTCGTGCGTTATAAGGTAAAGTAATTTTTTACATCAACGGAAAGGCAGCGGCATCGGATCGACTGTCTTTCTTTTTCCCGGGAATGCTTTTTGGCTCCGATCATTTTTTCACAGGAGGTTCTTTTATGAATGAATTTGATTTTGACTACGCACCGCAAGGCTCTGGGACTCCTTCGTCGGATCCCGTGATGCGTCCGACGATCGATCTTCGCCGGGAGCGCCGGCAGTTCTCCTCGATCGCACTCGGCGTTTCCTTCATCTCACTCTTCGCCGCGCTGGTACAGATCGCCGCGATTGCCGTGATCGGCGCAGTCGCTCCACAGGTGACGAGGCAGGGATGGTACGTCATCGCGCTTTCCGTGCTGCCGATGTACGTCGTTGCGATGCCGTTGTCGCTCTTTTTGTTCGGCATTGGGAAGGGAGAGCCGCCGCTTGAGAAAAGGAAGCTCAAGCCGATCGTGATGTGCGGCTTGATCTGCCTGTGCTTTGCCCTGACCTACGTGGGCAACTTCATCGGTCTCATCATCAATTTCATCATCTCCGTGTTCACGGGTGAGGCACCCGTCAACGGTCTGCAGACGATGACGGTGGACACGCCGCTTTGGGCGAATCTTCTGTTCATGGGCATTCTCGCGCCGATCCTGGAGGAGATCTTCTATCGCAAGCTGGTAATCGACCGCCTGCGCCGCTACGGTGACCTCGCGGCAGTTTTGCTGTCGGGACTTTTGTTCGGTCTGATCCACGGAAACTTCTATCAGTTCTTCTACGCGACCTTCATCGGCCTGATCCTCGGATACGTCTATCTGTACACGGGCAGATTGAGATATACGATCTTTTTGCACATGTCGATCAACCTGATCGGCGGCGTGCTGATGGCGGAGGTCTCCAAGCATCTGGATCCCGACGCGCTTGCCGCCAATCCCCTGGAGTTCCTCGCGCAGAACGGCGCGGTCATGGCGATCTACTCTCTGTATCTGTTTTTCGTCCTTGTCTGCGTTGTGCTCGCGCCCGTGGTCATCGCGCTGCTCTGGAAGCATATCCGCTTCCGTCGCGCCGAGGTCAAGCTGACGGCAGGACAGTTTTGCAAGGCATTTTTGCTCAATCCGGCGGTCTGGCTCCTGCTGCTTATGCTGGTGCTGCCGTTCATCGGGATCGGATAAAGCCGCCGATCCGTCATTTTTGATTTCATCATTTCGGGAAGAAGGGAGGAAGGCTCATGGCGACGCGAAAAAAGGCACCGATCTGGCGATATATGGGGATCGCGGTCCTCTTTTGCCTGATCTGCGTCATCTATCTCGGCAGACTGTTTTATATTCAGATCTCGGGCAGAGAGGATGACTTTGGCAAGGGAACGACCACGCGGACGGTGACGATCCAGGCGGTGCGCGGAGAGATCTGTGACGTCGCGGGAGTTCCGCTGGTCACCAATCGCTATACCTACGATCTGACCTTCCCCTACGAGGGCTTTTCGTCTCTGACGGTGTTCGATGCGAATCGAAGCTGTCTGGATGCCTGGCAAGCCTTGAGGCAAACCGGCGAGACGGACAAGCGCGAGGAGCGGTTTTTTCCGTTTGACGGAGCCTATCCCTACTATTCGCTGAGTGCGGAGGCACGGGACGGAGAGTCGGTCGTGTTTTACCGCTTTCAGCGCGTGCTCGGTGACGTCGGTCTGGACACCGACGCGAGCGTGAAGGAGATCGTCGATCACTACACCAAGACCTATGCGCTTCTCGCCGTCGATGCGAACGGCAAGCGGCTTTATGATGACGACGAGGTCGATTGCCTGATCCGCTTCCGCTACGATATGGACGCGATCCGCTTTGCGGCGGCAGGGGAATATACGGTCGCCAAGGACGTCTCCCTTGAGCTGATGACCTACGTCAAGGAGGCGGCGTCACAGGCGGCGACCTTCAAGGTCAACGCGACCAGAGAATACTGCTATCCCGGATACGCGTCGCATATCCTCGGCACGGTCGGTCCGATCTATTCCGAGGAATGGGAATATTACAGCGAGCAGGGCTATCAAATGAATGCCATCGTCGGCAAATCGGGCTGTGAGCTGGCGTTTGAGTCCTGGCTGCGCGGCGTCGACGGAAAAATGGAGATCGAGGAGGATGCGCTGGGCAACGTGATCTCCACCAAGGTCCTCTCCGAGCCGATCGCGGGCAACGACGTGCATCTGACGATCGACATTGAAACGCAGATGGCGACCGAGAACGCGCTGCGGATGAACGTGGAGCGCGTGGGAGGGGAATGCAACGCCGGTGCAGCGGTCGTGATGGATCCCGACACCTTTGCCGTTCGTGCCATCGCGTCCTATCCGACCTATGACCTTTCGACCTATCAGCTGCTTTACAGTCAGCTTGCCGCCGATGCCGCGAAGCCTTTGCTCAACCGCGCCATCAACGGCGTGTATGCGCCCGGCTCGACCTACAAGCTCGGCGTTGCCGCCGCGGCGATGACAAGGCTTGGCATTTCTCCGGGATACACGGTGGAGTGCAACGGCACCTACACCCGCTATCACCGCCCCGGCTGCTCGACCGTGGGTCAGCACGGCATCGGTGAGGTGAACGTGACCGAGGCGATCGCCTATTCCTGCAACTGCTATTTCTATGAAATGGGCTATCAGCTGGGCATCAACGATCTGAACGATTACATGGAAACTCTCGGCTTCGGACAACCGACGGGGCTTGAGCTGGGAGGCGCGACGGGATCGGTCGCGGGGCCTGATTACCGCCTGCAGATCCATCATCCCTATCCCTGGGAGGAGGGCGACGTGCTCTCGGCTGCGATCGGTCAGTCGGACAACACCGCAACGCCGATTCAGCTGACGTCCTATCTTTCCGCGCTCGTCTGCGGAACGCGCTATAACGCGCATCTTTTGCACCGCGTCTATCCGTTCGGCGGTGACGAGCCGATCTACACGCACACTCCCACCGTGCTCTCCACGGTTGAGCTTTCCGATGCGGACCGCGCCACAATCTTTGCGGGAATGCGGCAGGTCGTGACGGGCAACGGAACGGTATATGAGAACATGAAGCGTGTTCCCGTGGCGGTGGGAGGAAAAACCGGTACGGCACAGGTCGGCACCGACAGCTATAACGCGCTCTTCGTTTGCACCGCGCCCTACGATTCCCCCGAGGTCGTCATTTCGGTGGTGCTGGAGAACGGCGTGACGGGAGGAAACGCGTCCTATACCGCGGGAAAGATTCTCGAGGCATATTACGGCATCGAAACCGAAGGAAACCGCGCCCAATAAATTTGACAAAATCGCTTTGAAGGAAAAGAGAAGTATGAAGGATTGCTTGACACCTGATTATATGTTCGGGCATTATGATGAGATCACCCCGGCCTTTCTTGCCTCGATCGGCGTGCGCGCCGTGCTGAGTGACGTGGATAACACGCTCGCACCCTACGAGCAGGCAGATCCCGACGAGCGCATCGTCGCGTGGATCGCGAGTCTGCGGGAGAACGGCATCAAGATTGCCTTCGTTTCGAACAATCATCCCCCGCGCATCGAGCGCTTCAATCGCGAGCTGGGCGTTCCCGCCTATCCCGACAGCGGAAAGCCGGCGAAAAAAACTCTGCTCCGCGCGATGGCGGAGATGGGCGTGACGCCTCGGGACACGGCAATGCTGGGAGACCAGCTTCTGACCGACGCGTTCGCGGGAAAGCATATTGGTCTCCCCGCGATCATCGTGCCCCCCATCAAGGACAAGACCAATCTCTTCTTCCGCTTCAAGCGCCTTTGCGAGCGCCCCTTCATTCGCAAGTATGCCAAGCGGCACGGCTATCAGCCCTATATGGCATTCTGGAAGATCCGAAAATAAAAATCGAAGGACACGTTTTGTGGGGGCTGATGTTGGGTGAGTCTGTGCGCTCGACCAATCTTTTTTGTGGGGGTGCTTTTTGAAAAAAGCCGCCTGCGGCGGGGCTAATCTCGAAGATGTCTGTGCGAACAAATCCCCCGATGATGAGCCGTATGCTATACAAGCCTCTTTTTCACACCCCCGCAAAAACTTTCCTGACAAGGGGTAAAAAAGAAAGCCTATATCTGTACGCTCCGAATGAGCAATCGCTCCCGCAGTTGTTTTGGGACCCACGACCCAAAACAACCCTCAAGGTTGTTTGACTTTGGCTTTTTTGCTTCGGGGGGTGATTGGTCGGGGGAATTTGCACAGGTGACGTGAGCCTCCCTCCGGGAGGGAGGTGGCATTTTCGCAAGAAAATGACGGAAGGAGCACGCGAAATGAGATCTTTTTGGCTTGGATGGAACGAGCATTTTTCGTTTATCCCGCAGGCTCCCTCAGTCTCGCATTCGCTCGACAGCTCCCTCTCGGAGGGAGCCTGCGTTTCTCTCGAAGCGCGAGGCAAAAAGAAAGGCTCTCCCTTTGGGAGAGCTCCCGC
>JAZSJS010000056.1:0-24926 GCA_045534435.1 Eubacteriales bacterium | reverse complement strand
GTAGGCGTTGGTATAGCCTGCCTCCTTCAAAAATTCCAGAGCACTCTTCAGTCGCGGGATCATCTCTCCCGTGTGATACTGCACCATATCCTCCTCGGTGACCTCCACTGAGCCGCCCGCCGCAGAATATGTGCCCGCGGTGTAATAATCTCGCGAGTTCACGTCTCCGCCGAGAATGACCGGCATGCCGTAAGTCTCCCGATAATTCTCCAAGAACGGAATGAGCTTTTCCACCTGCTCCCAGCGCAGAGGATTGCCCATGACGGGAACCTGCGGATCGACGTAGGTGTTGGATTCCAGATGCGTGCAGCAAACGCTGTATGCTTCCCCGGTGGTCTTGTCACGGAAGCACGCCGCGCTGGCACCAAGCCATCTGGAGGAGGAATTGTCGTAATATTTTCCGTTTTCGCGCAACACGGGCTCTTGGATGCCGTCACCGTCGTCATCTTTTTTGTTAAAGTTGCCGTAGGAAAGGAACTTGGCAGAGTCCTCGATCAGCTCGGTGGTTGCGGTGTTATAGAAGATCGGATCCAAATGATTGGTAACCACTCTATCGTTCTCCGTGGGCTTTGCCTCCACGTAACCGATCGCCTCCATCGCCTCGATGAAGCCGCAACTTCTCCAGTTGCCGTCAAATTCGTTAAATCCGATGACGTCCGGTTGATACGCCGCAACCAATGCAAGCTCGTATTGATAGCTCGTGGGAGAATCGAAGCTGCCAAAGCTGCGATACCACACGTTGTGGAACATCACGCGATATTCCCCGACCGATCCCGTCAGCATTTCGCGTTCGTAGCGTCCGCTGTAATTACAAGCGTTTGTCAGCTCAAGCTCTCCCGTGACGAAGATCTCGGAGACCAGATAATCCGCCGCGCCGATGAATCCGAACATATCTCCCGCCGTGATCACCAGACGGTTGTTTTGCACAGCGATCGTGTAGCATCCCGTTTCCACAGAGGGATCCTCAACGATCAGGATCTCCTTGGCGCTCGGATGTAAAGAGCCCTCTCCTCTCAGGGGCAGGAGCAATCCTCCCTTGGTCAGGAAATGATTTTGCAGCGTGATCGCTGTATAAACGGCGGCGTTGACCGAATCCTCCGGATAGACGATGCTGTAGGAATCATCGACGTCGAGCGAAATTTCCGTGCAGCTCTGGAATTGGAAGTCACCGTTCTCAGCATAGAACACCGTCCAGCCTCTTCCCCACAGAGCGTCTGCTCCCTCGCTCGTCACGCAGTAGGGTGTGACCTGATAGCTCACCTCGTCCCACTCGGAAAGATCGACGTCAAGGGTGAGCGCCATCAGATAGGTGCCGCCGAAGTCCTCCGCGTTGTAATAGACCGCCTCTCCGTCGCGCATTCCCATCAGATTCTTGTAATAGTGCTCTGCCTTCAGCGTATAGCGCTCGGTTTTGCCGTCAAGTCCCGTCGCAACCACCTCGGCGCCCGCCTCAAAGCAATCGTTTTCATCAATGCTCACGATCCAGCGGAGCGCATATGCCTCGTCGCGCGCCAAGGTCTCCTGCACACCAACGTATTTCGGCGCGTCAAGCAAATGACGGTCGCGAAGAATGGCTTTCTCGATCAGGACGTAACCCTCGGAGCGCTTCATCTCATCTGCCGCAACACCGTAGCGACAGGTCGCGAACGAGGCGGTCGCGCTTCCAAAGCCTCCGTTCACCTGTGTCTCGGAAAGCTCCGCGCAGATCAGTCCGGCATAGGGCAACGGATTGATCGCGCCGCCCGCCGTTTCCTTGTCCTGCAGATTGAAATTCAACGCCACGGTCGATACGGTTCCGCAATCATCGATCACACGCTCGCCCGCCACGCTGTAGCATTGCTCCATCGTGTGCTTTCCTCCGCCCGAGCTGTCCTTGGCATAGCCGGCAATGCCGCCCGCAACGGCAAGAAAGGTATTCTCCGAGTTTCCGTTATCGATGAACTGCGCCTTGAAGCTTGTCTGGAAATTGTAGCAATTGGTGTAGCTCATCGCCGGATTCACGGAAAACTCGTCGTTTCCGATGATGCCGCCGACCGCCACACGATTGCTTGAATTCGACCTGGGCTGCAACGAAACGGCAGATACCCTAGCATTCGCAGAATTGACGCAGTAGGCGATCGTATTATAGTTGTTTCCCAAAAGCTCCGACGGTGCACCCATGATGCCTCCGGCGCCACTCCAACGGGTGAAGGTAAAGTGCTCGATCGCGCCGTCGTTGACACAGTAGGAAACCTTGGCGCACCAGCCAAATCCGATGATGCCGCCCGTCGCCCCGTCTCCGGAAACCGTGGCGCGATTCTGACAGTTGGAGATCGAGACATTCGCCTCCGACATGCCCAGGATGCCGCCCGCGGCATAGGCTCCGAAGGCGGTGCAGGCCTCGTCGGTCGTGCAGTGAGAGATGCGCGCGTCTCCGCGAGTCGTTCCCGCGATGACACCGGCAACAAAGCTGCCGTATGCCGTTTTGGCGTCTCGCGCAGTCTTATCGATCGTGCCAACCTTGATGTTTTTCGCGTTGATATAGCTGATATCCGCGCCGTCTCCGAGCACACCGAAGAGTCCAGCCGCGGCATATCCGCTCTCCATCAAAGCATCGCGGTCTGCCGATTCAAGGCTCCCGTCGGCGGCGATCACTGCGTTGGAGATGGCATAGCTGCAGCCGTCGTAGCTACCCGCGAAGGCATTCCGCTTGTCCTTTTCCTTTGCCTGCGTCGTTCCGATCGGCGTGAAGTCCTTGCCGCCCAGATCAACGTCGGCGGTCTGACGGAAAAATGCGCCCGAAAACATCGCTTGTGACGTATACGACGTTCCCAGAAGCTCGTTTGCCTCATCGGGATGCGACGTCATATACGAAACCCAGGCAAGCTCCTCGGCACAGGAGATCAGATAGGGCGAGGCAAAGCTTCCCTCGCCTTGCGGCCTTGAGATGCTCTCACCGTCCCACACGCCTGCTGCCGCCGGGCAGAGAACAAACAGCCCCAACACAAGGGAAATAGCACAAAGGATCGAAAGTAATTTTTTCATAGTACGTCTCCTATATTTTATATAAATTGGGGATCGCTTTGGCTTTCAAAGATATTTCGTATATGCGGAAAATGCCGACGGAACGGCATATCTCGAGTGCAGCTCGCCGTTTGGAACCAGCAACAGGCGCGACTCCTCGGGATATCCGTCGAAATCGGGGGTGACACGCACCGCGTAGGCGATCATCTGCCATTCAATGTGCGTGAAAATATGCTTGGCATCCTCCAATCTCTCGATGTGCAGCGGCTCAAAGCCGAGCGAGCGGACATACTCCAGGGTCTGCGCTTCTCCAAGATGCCCCTCGGTGTTCGGCAGCTCGTAAAGTCCCGCCAAAAGTCCTTTCGGAGGACGCTTGCGAAGCACCGTGCGGTCGCCGTCACGAATGATCAGCAGCGTCAACGGTTGGATCCTGCGCGGCTTTTTTGCGCTTTTCACGGGAATTTCATCGGTCAACCCCTCTCTTGCGGCAACACACTCCGATGCCATGGGACATTCGGCACATCTCGCCTCGCCGTTGGGCACGCACACCGTCGCGCCGATTTCGATCAGCGCCTGGTTGAAGTCTCCCGCCGCCTCGGGAATCAACGGGAGCAGTGCCTGACGCATCGCCTCCTTGGTCGCGGGCAGGGCGATGTCCTCTCGCGAGCCGCTCACACGTGAGAGCACGCGAAGCACGTTGCCGTCCACCGCGGGAACACGGACTCCGAACGCGATCGAGGCGATCGCACCGGCGGTGTAGTCTCCGATTCCCGAAAGACGTCTCAGCTCCTCATAGGTCTGCGGCATGCTGCCGCCGTACTGCTCGGTCACCGTACGCGCCGCCTTCTGAAGATTTCGCGCGCGGCTGTAATATCCCAGCCCCTCCCAAAGCTTCATCAGTCGCTCCTCGTCAAGGCTCGCCAACGACTCCACCGTCGGACAGGTCGCAAGGAAGCGGGCGTAGTAGGGCTTGACCGCCTCCACACGCGTCTGCTGAAGCATGATCTCCGAAAGCCAGATGGCATAGGGGTCCTTCGTATGCCGCCACGGAAGATCTCTTTGATGGATCCGATACCACGCAAGAAGCGCGTCGATCGCGTGCGCCGACAAAAGCTCTCCCATCGCGTCGCCCCCTTTCTTCGTTTTTCTCTACCTTTTATTCTATCATATCCTTTCCAAAAAATCAAGAGCATTTTTCTCTTGACAGACAGCAACTTTCTTGATATGATAATGATAGAATATTTTTTTGCGTTTTTTTGAAAAAAGTGTAACCGATCCAAAAATACGGCGACTTATTGAGTGAAGGCCGAAAAAACAGGAGTTTGAATATGGAGGATAACAAAATCGTTGATCTGTATTGGGCACGCAACGAAGCGGCAATTCTCGAATCCGACCGAAAATATGGCAGAATGCTGACGTCGTTGTCCTATTCCCTGCTCTCCTCCCGCGAGGATGCCGAGGAATGTGTCAACGACACCTATCTTGACGCGTGGGGCGCGATGCCGACGGCACGTCCGAGCTATCTCGGAGCCTTTCTCTCCAAGATCACCCGTCGCATCTCGATCGACCGCTTCCGTGCGGAGCATCGGGAAAAGAGAGGCGGCATGGGAGTCGTTCTGGAGGAGCTGACCGAGACGATCCCCGACAGGGGCAGTCTGCCGGAGGAATATGAAAATGCCAGACTCACCGAGGCGATCAACCGCTTTCTTTGGGCGCAGACCCCGGAGAAGCGCGTGATCTTCATCCGACGGTATTTCTATTCTCAACCGCTGTCGCAGATCGCGGCATCGTTGCAGCTGGGAGAATCCAAGGTCAAGGTCACGCTTCACCGAATGCGTGAGGCACTTCGGAAGGAATTGGAGGCACAGGATCTGTTATGAGATACGAAAAAAATGAAAAAGCGATCCTCCTGTTCCGCGCGATCGGAGAGATCGACGATCGTCTGCTTCACGAGACGACGCTCTACCGTCCCAAAAAGCCCGTGCTTTCCCGTGCGCTTTTGATCGCCGCGTGTCTGACCTTCTCCTTGATGCTCTCGGTGGGTGCGTTTCTGATCACCATGCAAACGAAAAAGGACGAGGCCGTCGGCACGCACGCGCCCTCCGACGGCGGCGTGAGTGTGGATACGCTGGATACCATCCTGCTGGAGGAAAGTGACGCGCAAGCCCCCTCCGCGTCCGGAGATGCCATTGATTTCTTCGGCGGAGAGGCATATCTGGTCTGGCAACGCACCGACACGGGTGAGATCTACGTCAGCCGCGCGCTGACCTCCTATGAGGTGGAAGCTCTCCGCAGCGAGATTCCCAACGGAACACAGATCAAGGAGACCGATTCCGAGCCGCTCTGCCGCGTCTGGATCCTGCTCGGTGACGGCACTGCCGTCTCCCCCCACCTCAAGCCCTCCGACGGAAACGTCGGGGTGGGTGAGCTCTTCGACTATCATGCCGAGCTCATCCCCTCCAACGCCTTCAGCTCCAAAATTTCGGACATTTTGAATTGAGACGCGCTCGCGCAGAACGTCTGCCGACACGTCCTTGGAAAGGAAGGAATCATCATGAAAAAGCTGCGTACACTTCTGCTTCTGACCCTCGCGCTCTCGCTACTCGTCATCCCTCTGTCCTCCTGCTCGAATGACTTCGAATACAAGGACGATCTTTCCCCCGAGGAGGAAAACATGGACGTCGGTCTCAAGAACGATTCGACGCTTGCCCCCGGTGCCTCGGATGAGGAGAACGCGGTTGAAAATGAAGAGATCCGCGAAAATCCCTTCGTCAACACGCTGGAAAACCCCATTTCGACCTTTTCTGCCGACGTGGACACCGCGTCCTATTCCTATTTCCGCAAGCTGGTGGCGCAAGGAACCACGCTTGACAATCTGAAGAGGCTTGGCGCATCCTTTCGCACAGAGGAATTTCTCAACTATTTCAAGTACAACGCCACCGCTCCCGCCGAGGGAGAGCTCTTCGGAGTCACCGCCGACGTCATCAACACCCCCTGGACTTCCGACACAGCTCTGATGCGTCTGACGCTGCAGGCAGAGGAGACGGTTGCCTATGAAGGCAACAACCTCGTCTTTCTCATCGACGTCTCGGGCTCCATGAATTCCCCCGACAAGCTCCCGCTGCTCAAAAAGGCATTTGGAAATCTGGTGCAAAGTCTGACGCCCTCCGACATTATCTCGATTGTGACCTATTCTGGCAAAGAGGAGGTCGTGCTTTCGGGCTGTCCCGGCAATGAAAAGGAGCGCATTCTGGAGGCGATCAATTCGCTCTCCGCCTATGGCTCGACCAACGGTGAGGCGGGACTTAGCAAGGCATATCAGCTTGCAGAGGACTACCGCATCGAAAACGGAAACAACCGCATCATCATGGCATCCGACGGAGACCTCAACGTGGGCATTTCCACGAAAAGCGAGCTGATCTCCTATATCTCCCAAAAGCGCGAGGCGAGGATCTATCTCTCTGTGCTCGGCTTTGGAACGGGAAACTACCGTGACAGCAACATGGAGGCGCTTGCCGACAACGGAAACGGGGTGTATTACTATATCGACGGCGAAAGCGAAGCCGAAAAGGTGCTCGGCTCCGAGCTCTTCTCGACGCTTTACACCGTGGCAGAGGACGTCAAGCTGCAGATCACCTTTGATCCGAGCTTCGTCTCCGCCTACCGTCTCATCGGCTATGAAAACCGCCGTCTTAACACCGAGGATTTTGCAAACGACGCGAAGGATGCGGGTGACGTCGGTGCGGGACATCAGGTGACCGTGTTCTACGAGCTGAAGCTGACCGAATCCGCACGCAACGCATCCGATCCCTGGCTGAAGCTTGCCGTCCGCCACAAGGCACCGGGAGAATCGATCTCCAAGCTCAACGAATATGCCATCGGCGCGGCAAATTTCAAGGACACCCCCGACGACGATCTGCGCTTTATGCTCTGTGTCCTGGAGACTGCCATGATCCTCCGCAAGACCGACACTCCCTCCTCGCTTTCGGCGGTGCTCGAAACGCTCAACGGACTTGACCTGAGTCAATATCCCGACCGCGCCGAGTTCCGCGATCTGATCGCACGGCTGGCGTAAGCCTGCCGCACCCAACAAATCTTTGAAAAGGAAGGCACATATCATGAAAAAGCATACGCATCTTTATTCTCTTCTGATCGTTCTTCTCTCCCTCATTCTCCTGCTTGCATCCTGCAGCGCTTCCTCCAAGGCGGACGGCGGTGCGATGGAAGACGTCAAAAACGAGCTTTACGGTGAGGAGATCGCGCCCGGTGTGGGGAACGCGGGCATGACGGATAGCGAGCAGGCGATCGATCCTGCACAGATCCCCGACCGCAAGATCATCAAAACCTTTGACGTTTCCGCGGAGGCAAAGGATTATCAAGTGGCGATCGAGGCTCTCAACACGCTGATCGCCGAGCACGGCGGCTACGTCGAAAGCTCCTCGTCCTCCGACAAGAGCCTGAAAAACCACTCCGATTCCTACACGCGTCACGCGAGCTACACGATCCGCATCCCCGCCGAGCAGGCAGACGCCTTCGTGGGATCTGTCGGCAACCTTCTCAATGTCACGAGCAGCCGCTCCACCGTTGAGGACGTCAGTGAAAGCTACTATTCCATCGAGGCTCGCCTTGAGGAGCTTTTGGCGGAGCGTGACTCGCTGATCGACATTCTGGATGCGGAGGAAACGAAAAAGGACTACCAGCTTTGGCTGACCGTCACGCAGCGTCTTTCCGAGGTGCGTCAACAGATTTCGGTCTATCAGGGGCAGCTCAACCGCTATGACAGCAAGATCGCCTATTCCACCGTCAACCTCAACATCTATGAGGTGCTTGCCTATTCGGCAAGCGGCGAGAGCAACAGCTTCGGAAGTCGCCTGAAGGCTGCATTCGCGGACGGCTGGAACGGCTTTGTCATCGGACTTGGCAACTTCGCGGTCTGGCTTGCCGAGGCACTTCCCACGCTGATCCTGCTCGGCGGAATCGCAACGGGCATCGTCTTCCTCATCCGTGCCCTGTGCCGCAAGAAGAAAAACAAAAAATCCGATCGAACCGAATAATCGCTAAAAAAAAGAATCGGCGGGATGCCTTTGCATCTCGCCGATTCCTTTTATTGTTTACTGTGCCGTTGCGCTGAGATATTCCTCAAGCGTCAATCCCGAAAAATAAATATCAGTCGCCGCCTCTCTGCCGACGAAGCGGTAGTGCCACGGCTCGTATTGATAGCCCGTGATCTCGGTCTTGTCCTTCGGATAGCGCAAAATGAAGCCGAAGCGATAGGCATTTTGCGAGAGCCATGTGAATGCCTCATAGGTCTCAAAGCTCACGTTCAGCTCTCCGCCCATTCCCGCAGTGATGAAATCCACGCAAAGCCCCGTCTGATGCTCGCTCGCGCCCGGCATCGCAGAATAGGACAGCACCACCTTGACGGCATCCTCGGAATCCAGCCCCGTCCGATGGTTGACAAGATATTTGTTGTAAATATGATCATATCCAAGCACCGCATATGCGTCCTCTGTGATGTTGTTCATCTCCTTGGATTTGTAGGTCTCAAACAAATTTTGCTGATACGCATAAGTGCGATAGGCGCTGGTGACGTAGGTGTCCTTCACCCCCGCCGCAGCCATTTCTTCCATCATCTCCCCGAGTGCCTTCGCCGCACGTCGCTCCAACGTCATGGGTCGCGTTGTCCACGCGGAAGGCAGAGAGACCAGATCCGAGGGGGTGTAATCCTCTCCCAGCACACAGGATTTGTTTGCCAGCAGCAAATATTTCTCATGCAATCCCGTTTTCAGGCTGTCCTCGTCCACGTCGGTCGAATAGGCATAGACGGCTGTTTCATGATATTTCTTCACGGTGACCTCCTCTGCCGGCGGCTGCACGTCCTTCCCTTCCGTCTCCTCCTTTGGCTGATCGGTCTGCCGAATACAGCCTCCCAAGCAGCACAGGGTAAGAAGCAGAGCAATCGCGATCCGAAGCTTCTTTGTTTTCGATGTCATGTTATCTCCTTTACGGCTTGGTCTCAATCACGATGAAATAAGGTGAGGTCGGAGAATTGAGAATGTTGACGCGCGTGGCGCAAACCTTGTGCCGACTGATGCCGGAAAGATAATCACAGATCATTTTTCCCTCGGCATCTCCCTCCTCGTGTCCGGGATAGACGGCAATATTCAGAATTCCGTCTCGGTCCAAAAGCTCGATTGCAACCTCGATGGCGGGCATCGTCGTCTCACGCAACGTGGTGATCGACTTGTCGCCTCCGGGAAGCCATCCGAGGTTGAACATTCCCGCCTTGATGGGCTCCTTGACGTAGCTTTTCACGTTGTGGTGCGAATCGTGAATCAGCGTGTAGTTCTTCGGGCATCCCACCTCGGCAAGACGCTTCGCGGTCGATTCCACCGCCTGTGCCTGAATGTCAAACGCATATACCCGTCCGCTCTCTCCGACGGTGCGCGAGAGAAACTCGGTGTCGTAGCCGTTTCCCATGGTGAAATCCACCGCCACGTCACCCTCGCGCAGATGGTTTAATATAAAGTATTTGTGTAGCTGTAACAGATCAATCATACCAATCCCTGCCAAAATCCTTTCCAAAGGTCTGCAAGCGCATTCGGCTCACAGGTGTCTTACTTATTATGCAGATCCGAGCGCAAAAACTTGAACGCACGCTCGACGGCATCCTTGGAATTGTACCAGGGCTCGGCGTCATAGCGGTAGTCAAACTTCTTGCAGAACCAGCTTACGTCCTTCTGAAGCTCGTCGAAATAGGTCTCCACGACCTTGGCGCAGGCGGCGGCAAACTCGGGCTGATGCTTCTTGCCCAAGCGTCTCTGACCGTACCAAAGCAGCTTGCGATAGTGCGGCAGACAGAAATAGGGCTGTGCGCGAAGCTTGGGCGCAAATTCCTCATCGGTCTGCCAAAGATAGACTGCCGTGTCAACCATGTGCTCAAAATTGTTTTCGATGCGTCCGCAAACGTAGCAGCTCTTTTCCAAGGCTTCAATGCGCTTGATGGGCTTGTTGCCCTGTCCGCCGCCGAGTCCGCCGTCGCGGATCTCCTTCCGCAGATCAGCAAGATGGCTCTCGAGCGTCAGAGCCATTCCGAGACGGTTCTTTCGCACGAACATCATGTCGTAATGCGTGCGGCAAAATCCGCTCTCGTTGGTTTTGATGCGAATGTCGGGCTCCATCATCGACGCTCCCAGGATCAGATCCAATTCGTTTTCCTCAAGCATCCGGTAAAGCGCACACAGGGGACATCCGCAGGCAGGATTTGCCGCCGATGCCTCAAACGCCTCGTTGACCGGAATGGTAAAATTCATATCCATAAAAATTTTTCCTTTTTCGGTTGCCTTTTCCGTTTTTATCATGTATAATAAGTATATCATAATCCGTGCAGGCTTGCAAGGGATTTTTCTTGAAAAAATATGATTTTTTGTGAAAGAGAGGACGAAAATGCTCCACACGCACGCTTTTTTTGATCTGGACGGCACCATCACCAATTCTGCACCCGGCATCACGCATTCGGTGCAATATGCACTGCGCAAAATGGGGATCGAGCCTCCTCCCGCCGAGGAGCTGCTCGGCTTCATCGGCCCCGCTCTGACCTGGGGCTTTTCGCACTTTTTTGGAATGAACGAGGAGGACAGCAAAAAAGCCGTGGAATTCTACCGCGAAAACTACCGCGCCTCGGGCATGCTCGAGTGCGAGGTCTACGAAGGGATCCCCGAGCTGCTCCGCGACCTGAAGCGCGCGGGTGTGACCTGTGTGCTGACCACCTCCAAGCCGCATATTTTTGCCAATCAGATTCTGGCGCACTTTGAGCTCGACCGCTATTTTGCCGGGGTCTACGGCCCCGAGCTCGACGGCACGCGCGGCGAAAAGCACGAGGTCATCGCACAGGCGCTCTCACAGCTTGGCAGCATTGATCCGTCAAGGATCCTGATGATCGGCGACAGGCATCACGACGTGCTGGGGGCTCTTCGCCACGGCATTCCCTGCGCGGGCGTTTTGTGGGGCTTTGGCGGCAAGGATGAGCTGAGAGAGGCCGGTGCGGCATATCTCTGCGCCTCGCCCGCAGAGCTGAGAGCCTTGCTTTTGCAATAAAATTTGATTATCCCCTTGACGAATGCCCAAAAATAATTTATAATAATACTGACCAATCAAAAGACTTCCCGAAAAGAAAGGATCACATATCATGCACCGTATTGGAATTGACCTCGGCGGCACCAATATCGCCGTCGGAATCGTAAACGAAAAATTTGAGATCGTCACACAGGGCAGCGTTCCCACGAACGCAGGTCGCCCCGGCGAAGAGCTTGTCGCGGACATGGCGGCTCTCTGCAAGAAGCTGATCGCAGATCTGGGTCTGACCGAGGCAGACATCGCCTCCCTCGGCATCGCCGCTCCCGGCATCGTGGACGACGAGGTCGGAAGCGTCATCTATGCCAACAACCTCAACATGCGCCACTTCCCCATCCTCCCCATGCTCGCCAAGCACCTTGACATCAAGGAAATGCACATCGAAAACGACGCCAATGCCGCCGCTTGGGGCGAGGCGATCGCAGGCGCCGCAAAGGGAAGCAAATCCTCCGTGATGATCACGCTCGGCACGGGCGTGGGCGGCGGAATCATCGCCGACGGCAAGGTCTTCAAGGGCTTCAACTCGGCGGCGGGCGAGCTCGGTCACATCGTCATTGAGGTAAACGGACGCCCCTGTACCTGTGGACGCAAGGGCTGCTGGGAGACCTATTCCTCCGCAACCGGCCTGATCAACATGACCAAGGAAAAGCTCGCCGAATGCGAGGCAGCAGGACGCGCAACCAAGATGACCGATCTCGTCGCAGAGCGCGGCAAGGTCAACGGACGCACCGCGTTTGACGCGATGCGCATGGGCGACGCGGCGGCAACCGAGGTGGTGGATATGTACATCGAATATCTCGGCAGCGGTCTGGCAAGCATGGTCAACATCTTCCAGCCCGAGGTGCTTTCGATCGGCGGCGGCATCTCCAACGAGGGACAGTATCTCCTGGATCGCGTCACACCTTTGGTGCGCGCACAGCAGTACGGCTCGGGAATGGTTGCAATGACCGACATCCGCATCGCACAGCTCCGCAACGACGCCGGCATCATCGGTGCGGCGGTTCTCGGAATGTAATTTGCACTGATATCCTACAACGCAAAAGCGTCGGCAGTCTTGATCAAGGACTGCCGACGCTCTTTTGTATTCTATTTCTTTATTTCTGCCCGCGGAGCGCAACGACGATATGATAAACGGCGTTGATGACCAGCAAAAAGCCGAGAATGAAGGCATACGGACGGACCTGCACTCCGTGGAAGAGCGCATACCAAAGCGCACCGAAGCCGATCGCGGTCAACCCACCCAAAAGTGCTCTGAAAAATTGCTTGAGAGGGCTGATATGCCCTTCTCCCGAATGATGATTTGCCATAATCCCTCTCCTTAAAAAGCAACGGTTCCAAGGCTCAGCAAAAGCATCGCCCCTTGAATGGCGAGCGACACCGCAATCACACACCAAAAATACCACTTTCTGCCCATATTGGACTTGTGATGAAAGACCAGCGTTCCGATCAAGGCACCCGCAGCCCCTCCCATCGCGGCTGTCAAAAGCAGCACCGTCTCGGGAATCCGACGCGTTTGCCCGACCGCCATCAGCTTGTCGGCGGCATAAAGCGCCAGGGTGAGCAGCGACATGATCGCCAAGACCGACAGATAGAGCGTCGACATCTCCATCACTCCTTTCCAAAAAACAGCTTCATCCTTTGTCTATTGTATCACACCGTTCCCCGTTTGTCAAGGACTCTCGGTCAAGCCGGACAAAAGATGGAGATCACGAAGAAAACAAGCGACCAGAACAGGGTGGCAAACGGCAGCAGCTGTCGCACAAAGGCGTGAACGTAGCTCTCCCGCTTCCAGGAACGAGCTGCCAGAACGATGCCGAGAACGCAGATCAAGGGCGTGATCAGGAGCAGAATTGCAGATACGGTCAAAAAGATCACACCCGCCGACCACACCGTTGGATTTCCGATCACGGTCAAGAGATAAATTCCGAAAAACGAGCCGATCCAGGAAAAAAGCGCGTAAAAAACAGAGCACGCGATCATACTCACAAGGCAAAACGAGCGACCGAACAGTGATTTTTTCATGTGATCTCCCCCCTTCTTGGTTCTATTATAGCACAACTCCTCCCATTCTTCAATAGCAACTGCAAAAAAAGAAAAAGCACCTGTGACAAACAAGGATTTGTGATCACAAGTGCTTGTATTCTGTCTGAGATCGCTGTTACCAGATCTCTCTCAAGATGTCGATGATATCCGCCTTGGTTGGAACGCGGGGATTGGTTTTTGTGCATCTGTCAACCAGTGCCGCCTCCGCCATCGCGTCCAATCTGGACTCATATTCGGCAAAGGAGACGTCGGGAATTGCTTCACACACGCGCACGGGCATCCCCATTTCAATCTGCATGGAGCGGATAAAATATGCAAGAGATTTTACACAGGCAACGTCGTCATAGGCGATCAAGCCGATACGACGGGACATATTGGCATACTTGGATACGCAAGGTGACGGATTTCTGAGACCAAAGGTCTTTTCGGTGATCTCTGCATTGAAGGCGATGACGCTCGGGAGAACGATCGCATTCGCGCGTCCGTGCGGAATGTGGAACTGCGCTCCGAGCTGATGTGCGATGCTGTGACAAAGTCCGAGAGAGACCGTGTTGAACGCGACACCTGCAAAGCAGGACGCGATGTGCATCTTTTCTCTTGCCTTGTTTTCGTGCGTTTGGGGGTAGTGATAGGAGCGAACAAGATAGTGCTTGCAAAGAGAGGTTGCCTTCTCAGCATACATATCCGAGAAATAGTCCGCCTCGGTGCTGACGTAAGCCTCAAGCGCGTGCGCCATCACGTCCATTCCCGTGTCGGCCGCAATCGAGGCGGGAACGCTCTTGACCATTTCCACGTCAAGAATTGCCTCATTGGGAAGCAAAAAATCGTCGATCAGTGCGTGCTTGATATTTTCCCGTGTGTCGGTGATCACCGCAAACGAGGTCACCTCGCTGCCCGTTCCGCTCGTCGTGGGAATCGCGATAAAATAAGGAACGTACTCCGGGTGAAGACGATGCGCAAACAAGCGCACGGCTTTCGCAAGGTCAATCGCCGAGCCACCGCCAACCGCGATCAGACAGGGCGGCTTATCTTGCATCAGTGCCGACACGCCGGCGACCACCTTCTCGACAGCGGGATCGGGAACGACGTCGGAATAGACGGTGTATCCGATGTTTGCTGCCTCAAGGTGCCTTGTGACCGCCTTGATAAGACCGCTGGAAACCGTGAATGGATCTGCAATGATAAACACCTTTTGATATGCAAGCGAGGCAAGGCGCGAGAGTGCGTTGCCTTCGAAATATATGGTAGTTTTCAGGTTATAGCTGCGCATTTGCATACCTCCGCAAAAAGATACGTACACGGATATATTATATCACAAATATGCAAACAAGTAAATAGCTTTTTCAAATTTTCCCAAAATTCATTCCCGAACCGTGATGATAATGTCTCCCGTATCCGTGGTGATCTCACACCTTCCGCCGGTGACGGTTTTGGGAACCTCCTTTCTGCCCGTGTCGGTGTTGACGATAAACACCTTTTCCGAGAGCAGACTTCCCTTCACGTCTCCCGTGTCGGTCGTGACGGTGATCTCGGCGGCATCGCATCCGTCCAGCCTGACGTCACCCGTGCTGCGCTCGATCGAGAAGCTCTCCGCCGCAATCACGTTGCGCAGAATCAGGTCTCCCGTGTCACCGACAGAGTGCAGGTTGCGGCACGCAACGTCACTCAGCCCGACTCTTCCCGTGGTCACGCGTACCGTCAAGTCTTCCACGCACGAAAGCTTTGACACCGTCACGTCTCCGGTTGTCGTCGAAACCTCCAGAGATGCGGCAAAGACCTGCTCCACGCGAATGTCTCCCGTGCTCGTCTGGATCCTCATGAAATCCGACACAGAGGCTTCATTTTTGACGTCACCCGTACTGCCCGAAAGATCCATGCTCTCAAAGTGGAGCTCCTTGGAGATCTCCAGATCTCCCGTGCTCAAATTCACCGCAAGCGCGCCGTACTCCCCCTTGGGAATCGACAGCGTCAGCTTGGGGGAATGAAAGCCGATTCCGATATGCTCATACCATTTTCTTGTATCCTCGACCTCGATCACAAGAGCACCGTCCTTGACGGCAACCGAATGCTTGATGTTCGTTTGCTCATAACACGAGGCCCTGGTTGCTTCATCCTCGGAGGGCACCAGCACAACGTCTGCGGTATCCGCGACGATGCGAATGTCACGGTAGCTCTCCTCGATCACATAGTCGTTCGTTTCATATTCGACCGTTGACAGGCCTGCAAAATCCCCTCCGATCGCCATCATCGCGCCGACGAAGATCACCGTTCCGATCAATACCAATAACGTGGCTGTCAAAAGCCAGATTTTGACCCCTTTGCGCATCACACCTTCTCCTTTCCGACAAAGCAAGCTCTCACACCCAACGCAAGCCTTTGCGTCAGCACGGCAATCCCCTTTGTTGCCGCCACAGCTCCAAAAAAGAGGAAAACGGACAAGCCTGCACAAATGAACCCCGCGCCGATCATCGCCATACCGGCGGCGCCGTGACCGCCCAGGCCGAATCCGATGCCCGCAACGAGTCCTCCGAGCGCGCATCCGATCAGCGATGCAAAGATCGCCCAAAGAGAAACGACAACCGACCAAAGCACAGCCCAGATCGCCAGCAGAATGGCAAACGCGGCAATGATCAGGGAGAGCCAGATCGGAGAGCCAAGCACCAGGAGCACGATCTCCCACGCACCCGGACGTCGCTTCCCTCTCGCTTTTTTCTTTTCCTTTTGAGAAGAGGAAGAATCCGCAATGATTTGCTCCGCGATCTCCTCCACCGAGCCGATCGCCGCAACCGCCGCCTCCTCTTCAAGTCCCTCTTCGATCCTGTCCTCGATCATTTCGGCATAAAACCGCAGTCGCTCCTCGACCTCCCGCTTCGGCAAGCCGGACAGTCTCTTCCCGAGGCTGTCAAGAAATTCTTGTTTATACATGCTTTGCATCCTCCTTCGTCACAAACTGATAGATCAGCATCATCTCGCGCCACTCGTCCTTGAAATCCTCGATCCTGCCAAGCCCTGCCTTTGTAATATGATAATATTTCCGCAGTCTGCCTCCGTGCTCTGCCGTTCGGACCGTCAGCATATTTGCCGCCTCCAAGCGCTTCAGAATGGTATACAGGGTGGATTCCGACAGCTCGATATACGGCTTCATATCCTTGATGATCTGATATCCGTAGGAATCTTCGTTTTTGATCGCCGCCAGGACGCATATGTCCAGCAATCCGCGTTTTAACTGAATATCCATACAATACCTCCCCTCATGTTATACATCATATCACGAAGTATTATTTTTGTCAAGACCTTTTTCAAAAAAAAGAAAAAAACCGCTCTCACGGTCGTTCTCGGATCGCGAAAGCGGTTTTGAATGAAGGATCTTGCTTGACAGGCGTCGGTCTGACCGACGCGTGTGCTTATTGGTTAAATTCGTTGATGATCGGCTCGTGAACCTTCGGCGCGCCCTCGGGGATCTCATAGCCAAGCTCGACCGGCTTTGCCCAACGGACCGCGTTGGTGATGATGCGCTGCACGTAGGGGTTGTAGAGCGCACGGCACTCCTCGTGACCGGGCTGGAAATAGAACAGCTTGCCGGCACCGCGATGGAAGCAAGCGCCCGAACGCATGATGTGTCCGTCCTCGTACCAACCGCCAAAGACCAGCGCGTCGGGCTGAGGAATGTAGAAGGGCTCGCTGTAAAGCTCCTCTTCCTCGATCAGGAAGTGGTCGGGAATGCCCGCCGCGATCTCATGAGAGGGCATCAGAGTCCACATGATCTCCTTCTGATTTCTGCCCCAGGACAGATTTCCGTTCGTTCCCACGATCTGACGGAAGGGCTTGGAATGGTGCGCCGAGTGCAGAGCGACAAAGCCCATTTTGCCCTCATATACGCGCTTTTGGATCTTGGCAGCCAACTCGTCCTTGACCTCACCGTGAGCGATGTGTCCCCACCAGATCAGAACGTCGATTTTCTCCAGGCGCTCGTCGGGCAGACCCTGATCGGGATCGTCCAGCGCCGCCAAAGAGACCTCCATGTCCTCGTTGACGTCCAAAAAGCTCTTGATCACGGCGTGCAGACCCTCGGGGTAGATCGCCTTGATTTTTTCCTTGGTTCTTTCATGGCGGAATTCATTCCACACCACAACGTTGATTTTTTTCACGGCCTTTGCCTCCTTGAAAAAGATTTTCTCAATGTATGATAATCCATTATAGCACACAATCCCGCAATTTTCAATAGAAACGGCAAAAAAGCCAAGATCAAAAATTTATTGATCTTGGCTTTTTCATAAATGATTCTGTTCCCACTCAAAAAGGATGCTATGCTCGAATCTCAAGCGCCCGTTTCATCTTGAGCGAGTGAAACGAGTCGAACTTTTTCCACCGAGATCCCGAATGTTGCGACGCACCATTCGATCCTCCCTGCGGTCGGATTTCGACTGCGCTCAGGATGACACGGTGGAAAAAGCGCAAGCCGCAAGGCGAAGCGAAATCCCGGGCGCAATTCAATAAAGAAACCACAGTACCTTTATGCCTTGGGAACGATCAGCGTGGTCAGTGCCTTTTTCTGTCCTTCGGCGGGCGGCTTCAATTTTCCGTTGTTCAAAAGAGCGACAATGCAATGAAGCAAGAACCAGCCGTCCGAATGGAAGACGAATTGAAGCTCATATTCCTTGATCTTGCGCAAATGCGCGGGAACGGAATCCAACACTGCATGGGCGTAGGGCGCTTTGGCGGCTTCAAATTTCTCCCGATACTTTGCTTTGATCTTTTCCCCCACGGCAAGCAGCTTGTCTTTGATCTCCTTGTTCGAAAGGATCACGATCTGCCACGAGGACTTGAACTGTCCGTCATAATCGCCGTTGGTTTTCACATATCCACGCTCGGCAAGCCATGCGTAATCGTCTTTGGACAGTCGCTCGCCCTCCGCTTCTCTTTCATATAGCGAGAGCACGCGTGCCGAAACCTCGAAATCGTTCCGGTTGACTTGAATCCGTCTGCCCGACCACTCCGTATCGGTTCTCCAAAGCAAATGCTTGTCTATGCCGTCCCAAGAGGGTCCGCACCAATCCTTCATAGCTACGTAGTCATCCGGCAAGACAATATGATCGGACTCGACCGAAGCATATGCAATATTGTGTGCGCCGTCCGGACGAAGCGTTGCAACCTCCTCAAAGCTGATACGGGTCTCCAGCAGCTTCTCCCCCGAGCATGCAATGATATAGGGAATCAACGACCACAAAAGGAAATTGCGGTCTGCTCGATGAGTTTCAGTGAGGGAAATCTCTTCATCGGTCTGCCCGCACCAAAGATCTGGATGCTCAAGCAATCCGGATGCAATCAGCTCATCATAAAATTCATTTGCAAATAATCCCGCAACCTTTTTGTACATCGCATCCCGCATCGTCAAAAGTGCTGTGTTCGGCTCGGTAATGATGAAATTGGCAATATACTTTCCGTCCTGTTCTTTCAAAAAACCGTACTTTTCGTAAATCTCAATTTCCGATTCCACGTACACGGGAGAAACGCCAAGATCGTCTGCGATTTCATGGATCGTCTTTGCCTCGTTGCGCACACAATAGCAAATGTTTTGGGACAAAGCCGATGCAAAAAACGCATCCCCGTCTTTTTTGCCAACCGATCCGTTGATATAAAATGCCGCGAATTTGATCGGATTGAATTTCAGTTCACTTGTTTTTCTCATGGTGTCCATACCTCTCTTCAATTCTTTTTTGGCTTCAAACAAGTGCCACTTGACCGTGCCGAGAGGAATATCCAGCGCCTTTGCAATATCGGCTTGCTTGCGGTTCTCAAAGTAGTACGCGATCACAATTTTTCGCTGGAGCTTGGAAAGATAGGCAATCTCACCCTGCAATCGACGGACGGATTCGCCATTGTCACCGTCCTCAAAAAGCGAATCGGGATCGGCAATGATCTCGGCATATTCATCCAACGGCACGCCAATCACGCCCTTGGCAGAATCGCGGTAATAATTGCTGAGCGCGTTATGCGCGACCGTCCAAATGAATTTACCCACGTCCCCGATGTCGTCCTTGATCAAGAGCGCACGAAACGCCTTGAGTATGATCTCCTGCGAAAGATCCTCGGCATCGTGTGCGCTTTTGCAGCGCTTCAGCGCAAAGCCGAAAATGGGTCTCAGATATTCGGTTATGATGTTTTCGGCATCTTGTCTTTTCACTTGCTTGTACCTCGTTGAAAGCTTTCACCCATATAGACACAGGTTTCCCAAAAGGTTGGAGGTTTTTGAAAAATTTTTTCTCACTGAATGCGATAGTTATTTCGACTTGTTTTCATGTCATCCTGAGCGAAGTCCCGCCGAGATTCCACTCGGCTACGCCTCGTGCTTTTGGGGCAAGCCCCAAAAGTTCGACAAGCTCAGAATGACACCTGACGGTGTCCGGCGGGACGCAGTCGAAATCCGAGCAACGCGAGGATCAAACGATGCTTGCATCGTTTGGGATCTCATAAAATAATTCGTTTTCTGTAACCAATTCTGCAAAAATATTTAGAAGAGCCAAAATCAACCGTGTTTGATTGACCTTGGCTCTTATAATTAAGGATCAAATTTTTATTTCAGCTCCACCACGGTCACGCCGCCGTCGCCCTCGCCGTATCTGCCAAGGCGGAACTCCGCGACGCGTCGGTCGCCCTTGAGCCTCTGCCACAGCGCGTTTTTGAGCGCACCCGTTCCCTTGCCGTGAATGAGACGCACGCGGCTGAAATTCGCCAGCACCGCCTCGTCCAGATACTTATCCACCGCAAGCCATGCCTCATCGCCCAAGAGCCCCCGCAGATCGATCTCATCGCGGAAATCGCGGTTGACCTTGACGTGATAGTCTGCGGCAGCCTTCTTCTTTTTCCCGCTGATGACCTGGGGCTTTTCGATGATCAGCTGCAGATTGGAGATCTTGGTGCGTGTTTTGAGAATGCCCGCCTGCACGGTCACGTTGCCGCTCGCGTCGGGGGTATCGACCAAAAAGCCTTCCTTGCCGATGTTGACGATATAGACCTTGTCTCCCTTTTTGAGGTCACGCGGCAGAACGTATTCCTCGTTCGTCCGCTCCTCGACGGGGTTGACCTTGTCGTCGTTCTCACGGATGGCGCGGCGCACCGCGGCGCGGGATTTTTCCAGCTCCTCGGCAAGTCTGCCCGCCTCCTCCGCCTTCTTGGCTTTTTCCAGCTGCGCGAAGACAAAATCGCTCGACGCCTTCGCGCTCTCGAGCATCTGCACCGCCTTCTTGCGGTTCTGCTCGATCTCGCGCTCGGCCTCGAAGAAGCGTGCCTTGATCTGCTTCTCGGCATCCTGCTTCATCCGCTCGTATTCCGTCTTGAGCCTTGCCGCCTCCTCACGACTGCGGTCTGCCTCAAGCCTTGTCGCCTCGAGCTGCTCGATGATCTCCTCAAAGCGCTGATGGTCGCGGTTGACGTGTCTCTTCGCCAATTGAATGATCTCATCCGACAGTCCAAGCTTGGAAGAAATGGCAAAGGCATTGGATTTTCCGGGGGTTCCGATCATCAAACGGTAGGTCGGCTTGAGCGTGGCAACGTCAAACTCACACGATGCGTTCTGCACACCCGGGGTGTCGAGCGCATAGGTCTTGAGCTCGGTATAGTGCGTGGTGGCGGCACAGATCGCGCCCGCGGCGCGTACCGTTTCAATGATCGCCACCGCCAGCGCCGCGCCCTCCACGGGATCGGTTCCGGCGCCCAGCTCGTCAAACAGGCACAGCGATCTTGCGTCGACCTCGTTCATCACGTGCACGATGTTGACCATGTGTGAGGAAAAGGTCGAAAGCGATTGCTCAATGCTCTGCTCGTCACCCAGATCGACCAGCACCTTTTCAAAAATACAGATCGACGACTCGGGATCGGCGGGAATATGCAGACCCGCCTGCGTCATGAGCGCGAACAGACCGACCGTCTTGAGTGTGACCGTCTTTCCTCCCGTGTTGGGGCCGGTGATGATCAGCGTATCGTAGCCATCTCCCAGACGGATGTTCGTGGGAACGACCTTTGCGGGGTCGATCAGGGGGTGACGCGCACGTCTCAGATCGATCGAACGGTCGCCCGAAATATGTGCCTCGCTTCCCTTCATACGCCCCGAAAGCTCAGCGCAAGCGAAATAGAAGGCAAGCTCGGTAACGTTCAGATAATTGAGCCGCAGGCTCTCGGCTGCCGCGCTGACGTCGGCAGAAAGCGAGAAGAGGATCTTTTCGATCTCATGCTCCTCGCGCGACTGCAGCATTCGCAGCTCGTTGTTGGCATCCACGATCGCCATCGGCTCAACGAAGATCGTCGCACCCGAGGAGGACGTGTCGTGGATCAAGCCCTTCATCTCGTTTTTGCATTCTGCCTTGACGGGAACGACGTAGCGTCCGCCGCGCATTGTGACGATGTTTTCCTGCAGGATTCTGGAATACGATCCGCTGATATAATGCTGCAGCGTTTCCTTGATGCGGTTGTTGGCATCGCGGATCTTGCGACGCACCTCGGCAAGCTCGCGGCTCGCCTCGTCCGCGATCATATCCTCCGACAGGATCGATCGCGTGATGCGCTCCTCAAGATGGCGATTGGGCAGAAGCCTTGCAAAGATCTCGTCCAGCGTGGTGTCAAACGGCTTGTTGACCTTGATATAATCACTCAAGGCGCGCGCGGAACGAAGGAGTCTTGCCACCTCCAAAAGCTCACGCGTGGTGAGCATCGCGCCCTTGCTTGCACGCTCGCAAGCCTCGGAGACGTCCTTGACAGAGCCGAACGAGGGAGCACCCTTCACGTCCGCGAGGCGACGCGCGTCGGTCGTGCGGTGCAAACGGCGCAGGACCTCGACAATATCCCCAGACGGAGTCAGACAGAGCGCCATCGATCGCGCGCCCTCGGTGGGCGCACAGTCGGCAAGCATCCTGCAGATCTTATCAAATTCCAGTGTTGTTAAGGTTTTTTCGGAAAAACTCATGCTTTTGTTCCTTTTGTATCCTTTGTTCCTTGAAACGGCTCACCCGACGTCTTCATGGCATGATAAAACCGAAGCGTCTCAAAGCCGTGTCCGATATGCGACAAGATATAGGTCTCGGCGCAGCTTGCAAACAGGTGCGCATCATCCTCTCCTCGAAAGCGGAAGGAGAGCAGTCTGGAGAGCGGTGCCGCAAGCACGTACCGCATCACCTCGCAGACGTCGGCGGAAAGCGGACAGAGCACGTCCGCCTCGCGAATGTCGTCGTAGACTCCCACCGTCGGAACGCTCTTGCTTCGCTTTTTCATGCAATCGGCACAAAGCAGCGAGCCGTTCATCACGTCCAGATAAAGCTCCTTCGCACCGTTTTCTCCGCAGCAGGCGCAGCCGTCCAGCTCGGGGGCATATCCCGAAATGACCGCCGCGCGAAGCTCAAACGCACCCTTGATCACGTCGAGCGGGTAAAGTCCCCGACTGACGGCATAGAGCGAATTGAGCAGCAAGCGGAGCATTTCCTCCGCCGGCTCGCCCTCGTCGGTCAATTCGCAGGTCAGCTCACACAAATACGCCGCCAGATTGAATCGGTCAAGATCCTCACTCAGCCCATAAAAAGGCTCATGCGGCGTACCGCCCTTCAGAATATAAGAGCTGCCTCTGCGATAATATTCAAAATTGGCATAGGTATAAAGCTGGCTGACCGCCCGCTGCTCTCCGCGCATCGAGCGTCCGCCCTTGGAAAGGATCAGGATCCGACCGTGCTCGGCGGTCAGAACCGAAAGATAACGGTCGTTCTCGCCCTTGTCCCACAAACGCACGACAATGCCGTCCACCGCCTGATGCTGCATGGTCAGTCACTCCTTTCGATCGGTCAGTCCTCGGTGTAGCCGAAATTGAGAATGCTTCCCTGACTGTCGCGCCAATTTTCCTTGACCTTCACCCAAAGATTGAGATAGACCCTGCAATCCAGCATCTTTTCCAGATCGTCGCGGGCATAGGAGCCGATCCTCTTGAGCGTCTCGCCGTTCTTTCCGACGAGGATCCCCTTGTGAGATGCCTTTTCGCAAAAGATCTCGGCACGAATGCTGACGAGCTCGCCCTCCACGGCATATTCCTCGATCACAACGGCAACACCGTGCGGGATCTCTTTGTCCAGCGTGCGAAGGATCTTCTCGCGGATGACCTCGGCGGCGATCTGTCTTTGCGGCTGATCGGTGATCATATCCTCCTCATAGAACCATTCGCCCTCATGCAAAAGCTTGGCACATTCGTCCATCAGCTCTCCCACGTATTTGCCCTTCTTCGCGGAGATCGGAACCACGGCGAAAAAGTCGTGCAGCGCGGCATAGGCACTGATCGTCTCCGCCAGCTTTTCTCGGCGGCAAAGATCGACCTTGTTCAGCGCGAGAATGCCGGGGATGCCGGATTTTTTCAGATAATCAATGATCCCCTTCTCAACGTCCCCCGGTGCAAAGCTCGCGTCGGCAACCAGAATCACGGCATCGCCGTCCTGCATGGTGCTGTTCGCGGTCTTGACCATAAAGTCACCCAGCGTGTTCTTGGGCTTGAAAATGCCGGGCGTATCCAGAAAAACGAACTGATCCTCACCGCGCGTCTCGATGCCCGCAATACGGTTGCGAGTGGTCTGCGGCTTGGAGGAAACAATGGCGATGCGCTCGCCGAGAATGCTGTTCATCAGCGTCGATTTTCCCACGTTGGGGCGACCGACGATGGCGATAAATCCTGTTCTTTTCATGTAATTTCCTTTTTTCGATTGATTTTTTCTTTCCCGAAAATCCGCTTCACATGATCACGGGCTCGGCGTCGGCAAACAGCTTACGCGTCAGGTAGTCGGACGCGGCGATAAAGCTGAACATATCACTCGCCGACACGACAAGGCGATTGCCCTCGGTGATGGCGGGATAGATCGCTGCCTTGAGCGATTTTTGGGCATATATGGTGGTAAACATGAAAGCTGCTCCCCTACATTCCGAAATAGGCACGCAGATCGGCGGTCAGAACGTCGATCTTCTCGTTGGTCTCGTTGTTCAGCATCGTGCAATACACGACCTTTCCCGTCAGCGTGTCGACGCTGGCAAAAACGGTATACTGCGGCTCGATCTCGATCTGAACCAGGCAAAAGCCCTTGTCCTTCTGATTGTTTTCCTCACAGGCAAACTTCGTCAGCTGCTTGCCCTGTATCTCGGGCTGCTCGGAAAGGATCACCAGGTCATAGACCTGCATTTTCGGACGCGAATCGTTTCGTTGTCCGTAATACTCCCGGGCCTCCAGATAAGCGATCGGCAAAAATGCCACCAGCAGCACGCCGAGCGTGATCAGGAAGGTGAGCAGACGGACGTTCCGCGTGAAAAAGGTTTCGGTCTTTCCCTTGGTGTCGATCTCCGTCTTTTCTTTTTTGACGCCGTAGCGCCTCTCTCTCTCATTCATGGTCCGCATTCTCCTGTTCTTCGGAGTCAACCGCCAGACCGAGCCTGTCCATGATCTCTCTTTGACGGCGGCGCATATCAAGCTCGTCCTCCTCCGAGGTCTCGTGATCGTAGCCGAGCAGATGCAGCATCGAATGGACGCACAAGAATGCCGCTTCGCGCTCAAAGCCGTGACCGTATTCCTCTGCCTGCTGTTCCGCCTTTTCCAGCGAGATCACGATGTCACCGAGCATCTGCTCGGGCTCGTCCACGGGCGGCTCTTCTCCGCCCTCAAAGTCGGTCAGCGGAAACGAGAGCACGTCGGTCTCGCGGTCGATACCGCGGAACTGCTAAGTCGGAGGCCAAAG
>JAZSJS010000081.1:0-4532 GCA_045534435.1 Eubacteriales bacterium | reverse complement strand
CATTGAACGATTTGCAAAGCCCTCAAGTACAAAACAAGACTAAATTAATTGTAGATGTCAATGGGGATACTATGCCTTGACGTAAGCTCCTTTCAAAATGACATATGATATTCTATAATTTCAATATGATAAAAGATGATTCTCATTTCGAAATGAAGTCCTATAGATTAATCATAGGTAGGCGTTTTTTCGCCTGCGGCGTTCCTGCTGTCCGCCGCTTGATACGAGATCAAGCACCGTACAGTCGGCTGAAAAAGATTCCAGTAAAGATATGACTATCTTTTCGAAATAAGCGACAGCGACCTCAAGCGTTTCGATATGATATATGATTGTCGTTTCGAAATGACCGCGTAAAATTTTGGTCACGAGAATAATTTTCGTCAACAAAATGGATTTTGGTCACGAGATCGCAGAGATGGAAGATGGAACTTCCGTCCCTGCGGTCTTTTTATTTTCGTCAGCAAAAAGTAAGTTTTCTTGAAGATTATAATTTTTCAGCTAAGTTATAGACAAACTTAAAGCCCATATTTTCGTTCTCAGGTAGCCGAAAAACAAGAAATTTTCAAAAAAAGACCAAAATCCGTCA
This sequence comes from Eubacteriales bacterium, assembly GCA_045534435.1. Taxonomy (GTDB): domain Bacteria; phylum Bacillota; class Clostridia; order Oscillospirales; family CAG-272; genus UMGS1865. Next base: position 3,946 of record JAZSJS010000081.1, on the reverse strand, counting down.
TGTTTTCTTGAAACGCAACCAAGTTTTCTCCTATCTTTTAATTAGAGCGAGCGAAAATATCCGCAGTTTTGTAAGTTCAATCTATCGGAAAGGAGGTTAATGTCGATGGGAAAGACAATGACAGGTGAAGAACGGTTGATTCAAGAATTTTGCAGAATGATGAAAGGTATCAACGAGAATGGCTACAAAACCCGTGCAGCCTACGGAAACCACGTAGAGCAATTCTTAAAATTCTACTGGCGAAAATTCCACGGTCAGAAGCTCGCAAACGCGCGCGGCGATCATATCCGAGCTTATGTGAAAGAGATGCAGGAAAAAGGATTATCTCCGTCCACGATCAAATCCCGTCTATCCGCAATCCGCTTTGCACACGAAAAGGCCGGTGGCAAGAGACGTCTGCCGGACAATAAAGAATTGGGATTGGAAAAGCGCAAGGTAGGTAAAGAGGACAGAGCGTGGACGGCTGATGAAGTCAGGGGCGGTTTGACCGTAGCGAAGAACATGGGTCGTATGGATGCTTACAACGCAATCTATATCGGTTATGCTTTTGGTCTGAGAATTGAAGAGGTTTGTCGCATAAGGAAAGAGGATATTGAAAAAGCATTGAAGTATGACGGATTGACCATCAAAGGCAAGGGCGGTCAAGTCAGAACGTATCCCGTACAATTTGAAGTTCAGAAAAAGGCTTTGCAATATTTCTACGACTATGCAAGAAAGAACAATTTGATGCCCCGCGATTATGTAATCAGTCCCCAGGGCAAAGGCGGTGTGGAAAGACAGATCAATTCTCTTGAAAATTGGATGTACGCCAATCGGGACAAGTTTGCTATGAAGAATCGCAAGGACGATGTGAGAGACGGAAAGAAGCCGAGAAGCGAAAATATTACTTGGCACGGCTTACGCCACGCAAGAGCGCAGATACAGTATGCCAAGTATAAAGACGAAGGACGCAAAGACCCCAAAAGAATGACCAGCGAAACCTTGGGACATCACAGACCCGACATCACCAACGTATATTTGGCAGAATTGCCGCAGAGAAAGAAAAACAACTAAAAAAGAAAGGATACTCAATCATGCCGAGAAAAAAGAAAATTCCTCGTAATGATTTAGGTATCCCCGAATATGAAATGGAATCTTTGGCAAGAATACTGCTGCCGATCATGCAGACGTATCTTGCATCCGAAGAAGGAAAGCGCGACTATGCCGAGTGGCAAGCACGCAAGAAAAACGGTGCTGACAGCACCACCAAAAAGGAAATTACCGAGTGAATTAAGTTAACGATATAAAACCAAGGGATACCCAAAATCACAAAGCCGCAGACGAAAATTCGCCTGCGGCTTTGCTTATGCTTTATCCATTGAAGTTTTCATACTCCGACATAAAGCAAAATAGCCCGAACATCTTACCAACGGTAAAGAGGTTCAAGCTATTAAGACTTGGTGCGGGTGACAGGACTTGAACCTGCACAACATTGCTGCCACTAGAACCTGAATCTAGCGCGTCTGCCAATTCCGCCACACCCGCATAAAAAGTGTCTGTCTGTTTGGCAGCTTGAGTATTTTAACCCAACAGGGGGGTATTTGTCAAGAGGGTTTTGGCATATTTTTTGCGTTTTCAAAAAAACATCACCCTGCGGTTATACAGGGTGATGAAAAAATCGTCACAGATTTGACGCGGGAATAAAGGAAACCAATATTCCGTGAAGCACGTATCGCTGAGATTTGTCAGAGCTGACGTTTGCACAGGTGATGAGGGTGCACACTCTTGAGTTTGCGCTGTAATCTCTGCCGCAACGCAGGGTATCCTTTGATTTGATCAGCTTGAGCCAGTCGGTAAACACTGTGTCACTGGAAAATGTTCCTTTTAGATAAAAAACGTCGTTTGAACGATAACCGCTGAATACCTTGTAGATGTACAGTCCGTCAGGAGTGTATATCTCAATGTTCATATCCTTTGCAAGTGTATAGCGGTTTGCACTTTCCATAAAAGTCTTGAGAGTGCGGAACATAGAACCGTTTTTCATGCAGTGACCGTATATGACGTTGTTCAGGTTAGCATCATAGGTGTCGGACATGAATGAGTCTGCAAAAATGCTTCCTGCAGCGGTCTCTTTGCCGTTGAAATCGTGGTCGAGGTAATAATCGTTGTCGTCGCATTTCATGACCGGATAATCAATTTTTGTGCCGTCAACGTAGATCCACGCATAAACGTTGTCGTATTTATTTTTGAAATACTTGAAATTGTGAAAATAATTGCTTCTTCTGTTGGGATCGGCAGTGGCAACGTCCTCTCCCACGTAGTCCTGATATTCACCGTCAGAGTCCATCATCTGCTCCAGGGTATACATATCAAGCGGTTCGGGCAGGGGAGCGGCCTTTTTTACCTCAGACTCAAAATTCTCGGGACGGATGCTGCTGTAGAGCTCCTCGTTTACGTTGGTCTCTACCGCACGGCTTGCGATCATAAATACGGAATAGCCAAAAATTCCGATGCACAAAGCGATGAGAAAACAACGCAGCAAAAGCCCTGTAATATCCGGTTTTTTGTTTGCACGATGGTTGTTTTCAAGATCCTTTGACGAAAAATCGGCCACAGAATCCAAAAAACGGTCATGCTGCTTTCCGTCGAAAACGCTCATATCGGCACCTCCCTTGAAAACAGTATATACATATTACACCGAAAAATCAATATTGATGAACACAAATTTCAAAAAACGTTACAAATCGCACCAAATCACGGCAAATTTGGGAAAAACAGTTGACTTTTTTTGAAATAATATTAAAATGTAAAATAGTATTTTATGATTATTTGGAGGAACAAAAGCATTATGGCTTCCATCAAAGCAAAGGAAATCGAAAAAAACAAATATGAATTTGAGTTTCTTATCGAGAAAGAAGTTTTTGACGCAGAGACCGCCAAGGTTTATCGCAAAAACGTTTCAAAAATGAATATTCCCGGCTTCAGAAAGGGAAAAGCTCCCAGACACATTGTTGAAAAAATGTACGGCTCCGCTGTTTTCTATGATGAGGCGATCGACAATCTTCTTCCCTCCGCATATGAAAAGGCACTTGCAGACACAAAGCTTGACAGCGTCAGCCGTCCTGAGATCGATCTGGTTTCCATCGATGACAAGGGCGTTACCCTCAAGGCGGCAATTTTTGTAAAACCCGAAGTTGAGATCTCCGCATACAAGGGACTTGAGGTGGAGAGAGACGAGATCACTGTTACCGATGAGGACGTGGATCAGGACATCAATGCAGCCAGAGAGCGCAACTCTCGTATGGTTACGGTTGAGGGCAGACCTGCACAGGACGGCGACCAGGCGATTATTGATTTTGAGGGATTCCTTGACGGTGTAGCATTTGAGGGCGGCAAGGCAGAAAAATATGCGCTCAATCTTGGCAGCGGCAGCTTCATTCCCGGTTTTGAGGATCAGATTATCGGCAAAGAGGCGGGCGCACAGTTTGATATCAACGTCAGATTCCCCGATGATTACGGCGCTGAGAACCTTGCCGGTAAGGACGTTGTGTTCAAGATCAATCTCCACGAGCTCAAAGTAAAAGAGCTTCCCGAGCTTGACGATGAATTCGTTAAGGATGTTTCCGATTTCAACACCGTTGATGAATATAAGGCTGATATAAAGGCTAAAATGGTAAAGAGAAACGAAGACAAGGCTCAGGGTGAGTTTGAAAATGCTCTTGCCGAGGCTCTTATCGAGAAGCTTGTAGCTGATATTCCCGAACCCATGTTCGAGATCGAAACCGAGAACTACGTTCGTGACTACGACACAAGACTCAGATCCAACGGTCTTGACCTGCTTTTCCGCCTGATCCTTGAACTGCTCTCTGAGCTGCTCCATGGTCATGCCGGTGTACTGGAAGTACATATCAAGATTGCCGCCCTGAGACTGGAGACGGTAATCATAATCACGGATATATCCGTCGAT
>JAZSJS010000018.1:0-3581 GCA_045534435.1 Eubacteriales bacterium | reverse complement strand
TTGTCATGCCCATCCTGCGCGATTTGTCGATTATATGGGCGCTGCTGCACGTTCTCGTGCTGTTTGTGTCCCTGTATGAATCCCGTTATTCAATGAAGAAGACGATTATTTTGACTGCATCCTTCATGTTACCTCTTGTGGCGATCAATGCCGTTGCTTGTGTTTTGCTTGGTACCGTTAAATATGCAAATCTTGTATTGTTGCTTTGCACACTACCGAGCTTAATTTTCTTCTTTATTCTCGCCAAAAACCGAGACGGACGTTTCTTCTTTACATTCTGTCTTGCAGATACCGTTTCATACGAAATTATTGTAATAACTACGCTGCTTGAGTATTATATTTGCGGCAATCAATTTATTTTGATGTTCGTGCTTCGCTTGATCGCTTTCCCCGTACTCGAAATTGTAATGTGGAAATATTGGCGAAAAATGTATTTGAATGCACAAACGATTGTTACAAAGGGGTGGGGGTTATTTACCATTCCTGCGGCTCTGTTTTACGTGATCATAGTAGTCATGTCCTCTTACCCAAGCATCATATACGAAAGACCGCATGACGTGCTTCCGATCATCTTGGTTATGATATTGATGCCCGCTATGTATTGGATCATCTTTAAGGTTTTGCTTAATCAGCAGAAACTCGTCGAAGAACAAGAGAAAAAACGCAACATTGAGATTCAGACACAGCTTTTGCAGAACGAGCTTGAAATTGACCAAAAGTATCTGAGGCAAGCACAACGAACGCAGCACGATTACCGTCATCACAACATGATGATCCTGCAATTCGCGCAATCCAATGATGTAAAATCTATCATTGATTATATAGATGATTTGGACGATTGTGAGCTGTATTCGGATATACGCTATTGTGACAATATTTGTGTGGATAATATTTTGCGCTTTTATATTGGAAATGCACAATCGGCGGGAATTACAGTCAAGTATGACGTAGATATAGATGAGAGCACCAATATACAGGATGTTGACCTTGTGGCTATTCTTGCCAATGTGCTTGAAAATGCGATACACGCTGCTGAAGCAGTCAAAGTAAATAAAACCATTGATATTACCATACACAAAAAAGGAATAAAACTTCTGATAAAATGCGTAAATACCGCTACCGGTCCTATTCGTTTTGAAAATGGTTTGCCGAAGCGAAAAAAAGGAAACGGAGTCGGTGTTCAGAGCATTCTTCAATCGGCTGAAAAATACAGAGGAGATGTAAGTTTTGATTTTAAGGATGATTTGTTTACCTGTCACGTAATCTTGAATGATATTGAATGATGGAGTAGTGATTTAAGAAAAAGTGCGAATTATCCCATAAAAATGCGAATTATCCCAAGCACCTTGCGAAAGCAAGGTGCTTTTGTTATGCTATAATGCAGATGACTGTATCTATCTTATAGATAGATTCGGTTCGTGAAAGGGAGGATGATTTATGATCAAGAGAGAACAAATCAGAGGTTTTCCAAACAGCGAAGAATTCGATGCTCCGCAAACCGACAAAAATGTGTGGCCGCATCAATACTGTCCCGCTTTTGATAAGCGAAAAACCTCATTCCATTCAGCTCCCGAGTGCTATTACTGCAAGTATGCAGATTTCCACTTGGAAAAGCGTCAAGCCTTAGAAGTAGGCGTATGCCACTATCCCCAAATTAAGTCAAAATAAAAAAATATATAAACTTGGAGGTCTAACATGACTATCGAAAAAACTCTTAACGGAACTGAACTTACCATCGCTTTGAACGGCAGACTGGACACTACTACCGCACCTCAGCTTGAGGCAGAATTGAAGCGCAGTGTTTCGGGTGTTGAAAAACTCGTGCTGGATTTTACAGCTCTTGAGTACCTTTCTTCCGCAGGACTTCGCGTACTTCTTGCCGCGCAAAAGGTAATGAATAAGCAGGGCGAAATGGTAGTAAAGAATATCAACGAAACAATCGCCGAAATTTTTGAAGTGACTGGCTTTTCCGATGTCTTGACCATTGAGTGATTCGATGAGCAGAAAGGCAAAAAACGAGATTCTTGGCGGGGAATTGTTTCGTGAAAACGAGAAGAATGCCAACCACTATACCGTTCGTTGTTTAATGTTTGCAGCAGGAGTTACAGTTCTTATTTGGGTGCTCAATCTTCTGAATTTCTTCATCGTTGATGATGCCCTTATGAACTTGGTTATGCCGGTCAGCATCGTTCTTTTGCTGATTCCGCTTCTGCTTGAAAAATTTGCTCATATATCAAGCAACGTATTGCGTTACATACTCTTTCTGTTCTTCGTGCTCGTCATTGCAATGATGTCGATCGCAATGCCGAGGCATTTGGTCTTGGCGTGGGCTTGCCCCGTTATGCTTGCCTGTCACTATTACTCGCCAAAATTTGCCCGCTTTGCATTGATTACGACGCTTGTTATGATGCTTGCGTCGCTTTACGGGGGCATTATATTTGGTGAGTGGGACAGAAACATTTTGGGAACCTACATTGCAGAGTATGATGAATTTCCCGCAAGGCTTGAGTTTTTGAGAGCTGACGGAAAGAGCGTGTTTTTGAGGGCATTTGAATTTTATTATATCCCTCGCGCCGGAATTTTGTGCGTTGTGTATCTGATATGCGGTACCCTATCAAAAAGGACGCGAAATCTGCTCGTAAAGCAGGCAGAGGCAGTGGGAGAAACTGAACGTATTGCAGCCGAGTTGAGCGTTGCACACCACATTCAGACCTCTATGTTGCCTAACATCTTTCCCGCATTTCCCGATCACGAAGAATTTGACATTTATGCAAGTATGACTCCTGCCAAAGAGGTCGGCGGTGATTTTTATGACTTCTTTATGGTAGATGATAGGCATCTTGCAGTGGTAATTGCCGACGTTTCGGGAAAAGGTGTACCTGCCGCATTGTTTATGGTGATAGGAAAAACTCTCATTAAAGACCATACACAGCAGGGACGTGATCTCGGAGAGGTGTTTACGGAGGTTAACGAGCTTCTTTGTCAGTCAAACAGCGAGGGGCTGTTTATTACGGCATTTGAGGGTGTGCTTGATCTTGACACCGGAGATTTCGTTTACGTCAATGCAGGACACGATGCACCGTATATCTGTCATAAGGATGCTTCCTACGAGCCGCTTGCGGTAAAGCCGGGCTTTGTGCTTGCGGGTATGGAAGAAATGAAGTTTACCGAGGGGAGAATTTCTCTTTGTGAGGGAGACAAGCTCTTCCTCTATACCGATGGTGTAACCGAAGCAACAAACACTCATAACGCGCTTTACGGTAAAGAAAGATTATTGCTTGTACTGAACAAGAACAAACAACAAAACCCGAAGGAAACGCTTTCTTCGGTAAAGGCTGATATTGATGATTTTGTCGGTGAAACTCCGCAATTTGACGATATTACGATGCTTTGCGTGGAATACCGAAGAAATGGAGAAAAATAGATGGATACGAAGTTTGCGGGTGCCGCATACAGACACTTTTTAATATGGGGCATCTGCGCTTCTCTCGCGCTTACCGTTTGTACGATAGTAGATGCAACCATCGTTGGCAATTTAGTGGGACCGAACGGTCTGGCTGTTGCTAATATCGCAACTCCTG
>JAZSJS010000054.1:0-2476 GCA_045534435.1 Eubacteriales bacterium | reverse complement strand
TACATTCTTTGAGCATTTCTTCAAGAAAATCGATCTGAAGCATACACTCACCGCCCGAGAAGGTCACACCACCGCCCGAGTTTTCATAGAAAACCTTGTCTTTCAGTATTTCTCTCATGACTTCATCGACGGTATATTCCTTTCCGCATATCTCCCTTGCGTCATGAGGACAATAAAGCGTGCATTTTCCGCAAAGCCCGCATTTTTCAAGGTTGTTTGGACACCTTTCTTTGCATTTTCCGCATCCCGTACACTTGTTTTTGTAAAACATCATTTGGGGCTTCGGGGATTGGCTTTCGGGATTGTGGCACCAAGCGCAACGCAGATTACAGCCCTTGAAAAACACAGTCGTGCGAATTCCGGGGCCGTCAACGTAGGAATTGCGTTGAATATCAAAAATCGTTGCTTTCATTGCTGCTCCGTTCTTGCAATAATATCGTCTTGAATTGCCTCGTTCAGCTTGACGAAATAATCCGAAAAGCCACTGACACGCACGCGCAGGTGCTTGTATTCATCGGGGGTCTCCTTGGCGCACATCAAATCGTCCTTTGACACGTAGGTAAGCTGAAAATGTACGCCGCCGTTCTGAAAATAGGTCAAGAGCAGGTCGACGGTTTTCTCAAAATTTTCATCGTTTTTCAAAAGCTGCTCATCAAGCGTAATATTGGTAACGGTGGAACCGCAGCCGATGCCGCTCGGATCGACCTTTGCAATTGAATTCAGTAGCGCCGACAAGCCCTCGCGGTCACGCCCCTCGCTTTGTCCCAGACCGAATTTCAGCATATCGCCGTTGTATCTGCCGTCGGGGGTGGCAAGGGTCTTTTCGCCGAACCATTTGTGGTGAATGTTGTAGCCGAGAAGGTCGCCAATCAGCCAATGATAGCCGTACAGATTGGTCTTATCCCTCAAAAATTCGTACAATTCCCGATAGAGCTTTTGCGCTACGTAATTGGAGGTATCGTCATCGTTACCGAAAAATTTGCCTTTTTTGAGTATGAGCGTTCGCATATCTTCATAGCCTTGCCAATCTGCTTTCAATGCCGCGATAAGCTCACTCATCGGAAATAGCTTTTCGTCAAATACAAATTGCTTGACTACGCAAAGAGAGTCGATGACGTTCGTGATTCCGAGGCACATCGGAGATGCGATCACGGTATTGCCACCGCCCTGTGTCAATGACTTTGCGTTTTCAATGCAGTCGTTGAATACAAGGCTGGAAATATAGTTAATGTCCTGCGCTCTTTGCTTGTTGTAAAAGTTGTCGTATTCGTAAGCACGCTCAAGATCGGAGAAAAGTTCTTTTTTGAATATGTCAAAAAAGTCGTTAAAACTTACGCTTTTTTCAATCAGTTTTGATTTTTTATGAAAGACGGTTTCCATAGAGCGAAGAAAGTTGATTTTTGAGTTACTTCCGGTAATCGCTCCGAGGAAAGCCGGCTCATTGCATCCGACGGTGGTATAGCCAACCGCCCTCTCAAAGGGAATACCACAGATCTCGGTGTAGCATTTGATGCGCTTCTCATCGTTTTGGAATGCGATGCGCTTGTGGGGATCTTTTCGTTCGCAATCCAGCATAAAACGGAATACCTCACGTGGCGTTTTTTTCGTCCAACGCAGAGTTACCTGCGGAATATAGGTAGGTAGGTTGATCATACTTTCGACGATCAGACGTGAAAGCTCGGTGAAACCGTCTTCACCGTTTGGCAGATATCCGCCGATGCAAAAATGCGATTCGCCGCCGCGTGTAAAATTGCTTGACGTAATCCTTGTTGCCGCCTGAAGCATCAAAAAAAGCTCTTGCAAATATTCAGCGGCTTCTTCCTTTGTCAGCATTCCGTTTTCAATATCTTTTTTATAGAATGGATAAAGATATCTGTCAAGTGTTCCAACGCTATCGGGGTCTGCTGAAAAACAGAGATAGATACAGAGAACCGCCTCATAAAAGCTCTCGGCGGCGTTTTCGGGAACACGGAAAAGTGCCTCGGAAAGCTTTTTGAGATTGTTTCTGTATTCTTCGTTTTGAGTGGTCAGAGATAATGTCAGCGCGCGTTCGGAGCATTTGTGCGCCCATGCGATCAGGGCGTTTGCCACGCGCTTCAAGGCAAGTAAAAATTCCTCTTGCCCGGGTTCGGTATGATTCTTTAATGATTCTTCAATATCGTAGATAATCCCACGGATACCCTTGCTCAGCACCTTGGTATAGTCTGCGGTGGCATGCTGCCATTCCAAGGTGGAAAGATTATCGATGGAACCGCCGTTCTTGGCAATCATCTGGCAAATCTCCTTCTCCAACTCCTCACGGCTCAAGGAAGAACTTCTCTGCACATAATAATGTCCCTCAATCTTCTTTAGGGTAAACTCCGGCATCTCCTGACTAATCAGGGTACTCAGGTTGGTAGAACCATAGTTTCGCACGTCAAAGTCGGTAAACTTGTCATTGAAACGATTGCCCAGCTGGGCCAAATCCACCTGTTTA
>JAZSJS010000013.1:0-23640 GCA_045534435.1 Eubacteriales bacterium | reverse complement strand
CCGGAGTCGAACCCGACCGCAGGGAGGGCAACGCCATTGGCGTTGGGATCTATAAAACCCCTTCGTAGATCCCGCTTCGGCTTACAGCCTCGCGCTTTCGTGCAAGCACGAAAGTTCGACTTCGCTCGGCAACCCTGCCTCTCTTCGCTCAGGATGACACGAAGGGGGATCGCATACACCCTGAAATCAGGTCGACGAATGGATTGAAATCTCATTTCAACGCACAAATCAACGAAACAATGTAGGGGGCGACGTCCCCGACAAGACTGGTGCAAACCGTTCGCTCCATCAAAAACCGAAGAACAACTACCCAAACCCAAACAACCTTGAGGGTTGTTTTGGGTCGTGGGTCCCCAAATAGCCGCGGGAGCGATTGCTCATTCGGAGCGTAGAGATAAAGGCTTTCTTTTTTTACCCCTTGTCAGGAAAGTTCTTGGGGGTGTGGGGGCCTTCTTTCAAGAAGCCCCCACAAAAAGCGTCCTTCCAACCGCACCCCCCACAAAAATGAACGGTCGAGCGCAGAGACACACCCAACACTAGTCTCCACAAAAAGCAAAAAGGGTGCTTCTTGAAAGAAGCACCCCAAAAAACTGATTATTCCAGCTCAAACGCGCCGGTATAGAGCTGATAGTACTGTCCCTTTTGCTCGATGAGGCTCTGATGATCTCCGCGCTCAATGATGTGTCCGTGATCGAGCACCATGATGACGTCGGAGTTTCGAACGGTGGAGAGTCTGTGTGCGATGACAAAGACGGTTCTTCCCTTCATCAGCGCATCCATACCACGCTGCACGATGGCCTCGGTGCGCGTATCGATCGAGGAGGTTGCCTCGTCGAGGATCATTACGGGAGGATCGGCAACGGCTGCGCGCGCGATCGCGATCAGCTGGCGCTGTCCCTGAGAGAGATTGGCACCGTTGTTGGAAAGCTCGGTCTCATAGCCCTTCGGCAGACGCGTAATAAAGTCATCCGCTCCCGCCAGCCTTGCCGCGCGGATGCATTCCTCGTCGGTGGCATCGAGCTTGCCGTATCGGATATTATCCATCACCGTGCCCGCAAAGAGGTTGGTCTCCTGCAGAACGATGCCGAGCGAGCGTCGCAGATCGGATTTTCGGATCTTGTTGATATTGATGCCGTCGTAACGGATCTTTCCGTCGGCAATATCGTAAAAACGGTTGATGAGGTTCGTGATCGTGGTTTTTCCCGCGCCGGTCGCGCCGACGAAGACGACCTTCTGTCCCGCCTCGGCATAAAGCGTGACGTCGTGAAGCACGGTCTTTCCTTCCGTATAAGCAAAGTCAACCTCCGTCAGGCGCACGTCTCCGCGCAGGGGGGTGTAGGTCACCGAGCCGTCCGCGCTGTGCGGATGCTTCCACGCCCACTGTCCCGTATGCTCCTCGGTCTCGGTCACGCTGCCGTCGGGAGCGACGGTTGCGTTGACCAGCGTCACGTAGCCGTCATCGACCTCGGGGATCTGATCCATCAATTCAAAAATACGCTCCGCGCCCGCCATACCCATGACGATCGAGTTGATCTGCTGCGAGACCTGGTTGATGTTACCGGTAAACTGCTTTGTCATGGACAAAAACGGAACGATGATATCCACACCGAACGGCAGTCCCGAAAGACTGAAATTGGCGGTTTTCGTCACCAGAATCAAGCCGCCCACAAGCGCAACGATGACGTACATCACGTTTCCGATGTTCATCAGGATCGGACCCAGCATATTCGCGTTTGCGTGGGCACGGTAGCTCTCCTGGAAGAGGCCCTCGTTGATCTTGTCAAAATCCTCCACGCTCTTTTCCTCGTGGCAGAACACCTTGACGACCTTTTGTCCGTTCATCATCTCCTGGACGTAGCCCTCAAGAGAGGCAACCGCTTTTTGCAGACGGAGAAAATATTTTGCCGATCCGCCGCCCACCTTTTTGGTGACGAGGAACATGAACAGAACGCCGACCATCAAAAGCAGCGTCAGCCAGATGCTGTAATACAGCATGATGAAAAACACACTGAGCACCACGATCGAGGCACGGATCATCGTCGGGATCGATTGCGCCACCAGCTGGCGCAGCGTGTCAATGTCGTTGGTGTAATAGCTCATGATGTCACCGTGCTTGTGCGTGTCGAAATATTTGATCGGAAGATTTTGCATCCGCTCGAACATCTCGCGACGCATCTTGCACAGAAAGCCTTGCGTAATATATGCCGTCAGCTGCGTATCCAGGGTGATGGTGACCAGGGAGATCGCGTACATGCCCGCCAGGAAAAGAATGTGCGGCACGATCTCTGCGCTTGCCTGACGCCATGCCTCTGCCGTTGAAAGACCCTGCTCTGCCGCCAAGGACTGCCAGGTTTCGATCAGCTCGGTCACTTTTTGCAAGAAGACCGCGGGGATCGCGGAAGCGATCGCCGTGAACAGAATGCAGACCACGGTCATCGGAACCAGAACGGGATAGAATTTGACCAGCATACCGAGCAAACGCTTCAGCACACCCGTCTTCAGCCTCGGACGTCCCATGGGAGCTCCCATCGGCTTTCCCTGCGACGGTGCCGCATTATTCTGCCGCTTCATCAGCGTCACCTCCGTTCGTTTGCTGTTCAAATACCTCGCGGTAGATCTCGCTCGTGGCGAGCAGCTCCGCGTGCTTGCCCATATCCCTGATGCGTCCGTTTTCCATGACCAGGATCAGGTCGGCATCCTGCACCGAGGAGATTCTTTGGGCGATGATGATCTTCGTTGTTTCGGGAATATACGATCGGAACGACTCGCGGATCATGGCGTCTGTCTTGGTATCCACGGCGCTGGTCGAGTCGTCAAGAATGAGGATCTTCGGCTTTTTGAGAAGCGCACGCGCGATACAAAGCCGCTGCTTCTGTCCGCCGGAAACGTTGGTTCCGCCCTGCTCGATGAAAGTATCGTAGCCCTGCGGGAAGGACATCACAAAATCATCCGCCTGCGCAAGCCTGCACGCCTCGCGGATCTCCTCGTCGGTTGCGTCGGGCTTACCCCACTGCAGATTCTCGCGGATCGTCCCCGAAAACAGCAGGTTCTTCTGCAAAACCATCGCGACAGAATCGCGCAGCGCGTCGATCTGATATTCGCGCACGTCAACGCCGCCGACCTTGACGCATCCCTCGGTCGCGTCGTAAAGACGCGGAATGAGCTGCACCAAGGAGGATTTGCTCGATCCCGTTCCGCCGATGATGCCCACGGTCATGCCCGACTTGATGTGCAGATCAATGTCCGCCAGCGCGAACCTCTGAGCGTTTTGAGAATATTTGAAGCTGACACCCTCAAAATCGATCGATCCGTCCGCAACCGCAGTCACGGGATCGGCGGGAGCCGTGATCGACGGCTCCTCCTCCAGGACCTCAAGGATTCGCTTTGCCGATTCGGTGGACATCGTGATCATGACGTAGATCATGGAAAGCATCATCAGGGACATCAGGATCGCCATGCCGTAGTTTAGCATCGCCGAAATATGTCCGACGTCGATCTCGGCAGTCGTGATCGCCAGCTTCGAGCCCATGAACAGAATGAATACCATGTTGACGTACATACAGATCTGCATCAAGGGGGTATTCAGCGCCACGATGCGCTCGGCTCTGGTAAAGTCCTTGCGGATCTCCTCGGCACTTTTTTCAAACTTTTTCTTTTCGTAGTCCTCACGGGAAAATCCCTTGACCACACGCATCCCGCGCACGTTTTCCTCGATCGACTCGTTGAGACGGTCATATTTCTTGAATACCGCGCGGAACGCCGGCATCGCCCGTCTGCCGATCATGATCAGACCAAATGCCAGCACGGGAATGACCACGACGAACGACATGGCAAGCAGACCGCCCATACGGAATGCCATGATGATCGAGAAGATCAGCATCAGAGGGCTTCGGATGGCGGTGCGGATGATCATCATGAAGGACATCTGCACGTTTGCAACGTCGGTGGTCAGACGCGTCACCAGGGAGGAGGTGGAAAATTTGTCGATGTTTCCGAACGAATAGGTCTGCACCTTCTCAAACAGATCGCGTCTCAGGTTTTTGGAGAATCCCGAGGACGCCTTTGAGCAGGTGAAGCCCGCGATGCCTCCGAAGCTCAGCGACAGAACCGCCATCACGATCAAAAGCACTCCCGTTTTCACGATCTCGGACATTTGAGCGCCCGCCTTGATGCTGTTGATCAGATTGGCGGTGATGAAAGGGATCAGCGTCTCGATGATGGCCTCTCCGACAATGAAAAGCAGAGTCAGAATGACGTATTTTTTGTACTCTCGGACGCATTTTGCAAGTCTTTTCAGCATAAAGTTTCTCTCAAAGCTTCCTTTCTTTGATGTAAATTTTGCATATTTCACAAGATGACATTATACTATTTTATCATAAACAACAGCGATTGTCAACCTGTAAAGATTCCGTTTTTTACTCTCTCAGCCGCTCTTCTTTTGTCCAATTCGCAAGAGTCAATTGATTGCTCCAATCAACCAATGAAATATTTGAACATAATTTGAACCAAAGGTTAACATTGAGTGAAGTTGATTGACAAGCGCGCCGGAATATGATATAATTTCAGCACACACTGTGCTGAGGGCTTTGGAGGTGATTCATTGGAACCGAAAAACAGCGTGCTGATCCGTGATGCCATGTCCGAAAAAATCGTGGAAACCGCAGAGGAGATCGTCACCTCTCATGGGGTACACTGCCTGACCGTGAGTCGGCTTCTGCGGACGCTCGGCATCACAAACCGCGTCTTTTACAATCGCTTTCACAACATCGACGAGGTGCTTTCCGCGGTCTATCGCAACACCGTTCTGAAGGTGCGTGAAAGCATCGCCTCGGTCGCCGACGGCGACGCTGACTTTTTCGAGCACGTGCTGGAGATCGTCACCAAAACGCTGATCGTGTCCTACGACACCAAGATGCGCTTTACGCAATACGTGTTTGAAAACGACTCACAATCTCAATCCAATTTTGAATGGTGGATGACCGAGATCCGACGGCTGATCGACTATGCAAAGGAAAAAAAGCTGATCAAAAACGTCGACTCAGAAAGCATGAGCTATTCGATCTGGTGCTTCTGCCGCGGCTTTAACGCCGATGCAGTCGGACGCAACATTCCCCGTGAGGAAGCGGTCAAACGCTTTCAATACAGCTTTGGAATTTTGCTGGACGGCATGAAACTCTAACCAAAAAATCAACAAATCATTCGGACTCTCCCAAAAGGAGCGTATGCGAAACACCGATTTTGCAAATACTGACGGCATACGAAAGAGTCTCTGACCAGAAAGGAATGAAAGATCTTTATGAAAAACGAGATTTTACACGAAAAAACAGAATTTGCCAACGTGCGTGAGCTTGTGGAATGGGCAGGCGACAAATACGGTGACAAAATCGCCTATTCCTTCCGCCGCAACCCGCACGACCCCGATCCGGTGCACATCAGCTTCCGCCAATTCCGTGAGGACGTACGCGCCCTCGCAAGCGAGTTCTACGTGCGCGGCTGGGCAGGCAAGCATTTCGTTCTCATCGGCAAAATGACCTATGATTGGGCGCTGACCTACTTCGCGGCTCTCGCAACCGGCTCGGTTCTGATCCCGTTGGATCGCGACTGGACCGTCGAGGATCTCACCGACACCATCAGCAAGGCAAGCGCTGACCTTCTCTTCTGCGACGAGGACATCGCCGAGAAGGCAAACGCCATCGCAGGTACACTCAACTTTATCGCGCCTCCCGTTTTCCTGGCCACGAAAAAGGACGTCAACTCTCTGATCGCCATGACCCGCGAGGGACACACCAAGATCAAGGCGCAGGCAGAAACCTATTTTGAGACCTATATCAATCCATCGAAGATGTCTCTTCTGGTGTTCACCTCGGGCACCACGGGCAAGGGCAAAGGCGTCATGCTCTCGCAAAATGCCATCCTCTCCTGTATGTCCTCGGTCACACCTTATATCGACTTCTCCGAGAAGACGCTGGGCGTTCTCCCGCCGCATCATACCTACGGCTCGACCGTCATGCTCATCGGACATCTCATGATCGGCTCCGAGATCTATATTTCGGGCGGTATCCGTTATATCATGAAGGAGCTGAAGGAGCAGCAGCCCGGACATCTGGTGCTGGTGCCGCTCTATCTCGAAACCTTCTACCGCAAGATCATGGCAAATATCAAGGAGCAGGGCAAGCTTGACCTGGTCATGAACACGATCAAGGCAAGCAACGCGATGCGCAAGATCGGTATTGATATGCGTGCCAAGCTCTTCGGCTCAATCCGCGCAGCCTTCGGCGGCAAGATCAAAATGATCATCTCCGGCGGCGCTCCCATCAACCCCGATATTCTCAGCTTCTTTGATGCGATCGGAATCTCGACCCTCAACGGCTACGGCATCACCGAGTGCGCACCGCTGATCTCGGTCAACCGCAGTTTGCACGTCGTGCCCGGAAGCGTCGGCTCGGTCATTGATATTGACACGGTCAAGATCCGCGAGCCCAACGAGGACGGCGAGGGCGAGATCTGCGTCAAGGGGCCCAACGTCATGATGGGCTATTACAACGACGAGGCTGCCACCGCCGCCGCATTCGACAAGGAAGGCTACTTCCGTACGGGTGACTACGGCAAGATCGGACGCGACAACATTCTCTATATCACCGGAAGGAAGAAGAATCTGATCATCCTTTCCAACGGCAAAAACGTCTACCCCGAGGAAATCGAAAGCGAATTGGTCGCCACCCCCGGTGTGCTGGACATCATCGTTTACGAGGGACAAAGCAAACGCGGCATGGAGCACAACGCCATCGTCGCCGAGATTTATCCCGATCAGGAATATCTCGAAAAGAACAAGATCGAGGATGCCGAGGCATATCTCAAGCCCTTCATCGATGCCTACAACCGCACCGCCGTACCCTACAAAAAGATCGGTGTTCTCAAGGTCCGCTCCACCGAGTTCCCCAAGAACACGCTGAGAAAGATCCTGAGATTCAAGCTGGATATGTCGATCGATTGATCAGACAACCGAATAGAAACGAGCCCGCCCGCGCAAAATTGCGCGAGCGGGCTTTTTTGATTTATGCAATCGGATCACTCGAGGGAGTAGAAATACAGCTCCCCATTTTCATGCTTTGCAAAAATGGCGGTGTAAATTTCGGAAGTCTCGTCCCCGGCATGAAGACGAAAGCCCATGCGATAGGTCCGCGCGGTCTCCTCCAGACTCAGCACCTCGATCTCAACGCCCGATTGCCATGCCTGCAGCGGTGCCGTATAGACGCCTGCGTTCCGAACGTAAGAAAACACCTCGCCGCCCTTGTGACGGACACTCGTCGCGCCGAACCAGCGATGTGCGGCACGCTCAAAATCCGCGGCGGGAATCGCCGTGGAAATATCGGCAGAAATCACACCGGAGGAGGTCGAAAGCGAGTGGCGGTTGCCGGTATAAAGCAGATAATTGTCACGCAGAAGATCGTTCAGGATCGCATCCCGATAGGCAGTTACTGCTTGTGAGGGAGTGTGAAAGGGCTTGAGATGGATGCTGCTGACGGTCAGGATCTCCACCATTTCGCACAAGGAGTCGGAAAGAGGACCGTCGGTGGGCAGGGTCGCCTCAACGCGCTCGGAGGTATAATTGGAAATGTCCACGCCCAGAACACCGCGCACCCACAAAGGATTTGCGCCGGCCACGCAAGACACCAAAAACACGGCACTCAACAGCAACAGCAGCAAAAGCATTCCCTTGTTGATGCGTCTGCCGTATCTGCGTCTGCGAATTCTCACACGCGCACCTCCCTTCCAAAAATCTCCATCTTATATTTTACCAAATCCGCAATCTTTTGTCAATACCATTTGCGACATTTTTTCACAATATCTTGTATTTTTATCGCATCTATAACCACAATATGTTCTGTTTTGTCGTATGTTTTGCCGTTTTTGTCGTATGCGACGCGATCTATGACATTTTTTCGTGAAAATCACAATGATTTTCTGTCAAAAATCGCCCTTTTGCGCACGGCAAAGCGACTCGACGTGTCGGTGCTCATCCGAGATCAGATGGGCAAGCACCGACCGCACCACACGGTCACGCGTTCTGCCCATCAGCGTCTGATAGCGGTCGATCCCGCACCGCTCCTCACGAATCGAATCCGAAAAGAGCCCCGCGCATCCGCCGCTCACCCGTTTTCCATTTCCCGACAGATCTCTACCGATCCCCTGCACGCGCAGATTTGCCTGAACGACGGGATTGCCTCCGAGCGCCAGGATCAGCTCGCCAAGCATGCGGAAATGCAACATCTCCTCCTTTGCCAGCCGATCAAACAACGCGGCGGCATCCGGCTCTCTCCGAGCCAAAAGCATGGAACGGTAGGTGTATGCCGCCACCGCCCCCAATTCCTCCATATAGCTCTCCTCCAATGCCGCCGCAAAACGGAGATCCTTTGTCACGCATCCGTCCAACGTCGGATAAAACGGCGGAAAGCCGCCCTCATGCAGATCCTGTCCCATTCTGTCTCTCCTTTCCATCACAGTGATCGCGCTGCGTCAAAAAAAACGCATCCTGATTCAGTCTATGCACCCGACCGCAAAAACGTGACACAAAAGCCCTTTACAAATCCGCGATGCTATGGTATAATAAAGTCAGGCTCTGTTTTTCAAAAACGCTCGGGAAGGAGTGACACTACGTTGAAGATACCGAAAAAGAACCGTGACCTTGCAGTCTACGTCCGCCGTCGCGATCTCATCCGTCTGATCGGCTTTGTGATTTGGGTTGCTCTGCTCATCGGCGGTGCACTATTTTATAACCACGAGCATCAGACCTATCCCGATTACCGCCGCATGGTGGGTTGGCGCATGGCGATCTGGGTGGCGGCCGCGCTCATTTCCGGATTTCTGATCTTTCGCCTTTGGAAATTCTTTTCCGATCGCAGCTTTTCGGGCACCGTCGTCGATGCCGGGCTTTCCCGCACCTGGAGCGCGTCGGATGATCCGGGAGGTGCGACCGATTACGACTTCCGTCTCAAGACCCGCCTGAGGGTGCGCACCGAAAGAGGAAGGCACCGACGCATCCGCTTTGAGCAAAAGCTTGGATTTTATCTTTATTATCACGAGGGGAATCACGTCGTGCATTTTCACGGACTTCCCTATCCCATCAACACCGATCCCACCGCATCTGCCGGCTACGTTTGCTCCGTCTGCGGACATCATTCCAAGGAGCGCATCGACCTCTGTCCCGCCTGCCGGAAATCGATGATCGATCCCGCGGATTTGAACAAATAAAAATCCGCAGACCGACACACCCCAAGCGCACCCGTAAGCCCTGGAAGCAAGCGCAAGGATCTCCAAAGCATCAAAAAACGCCCCATTTCTTCCAAAAAATGGGGCGTTTTTGCGCAATTCTACCGAGAGTAGAGTCAAAAAATCAAAATTCTACTCCTCTATTCCAAAGCTGTAGAGCCGCATAAGTGATGAGTAGGTTTACTTTTTTGCGTCATCCAAGTATAATAGGAGTGAACATTCAGAAATTCACCCGAAGGAGCACGAAAGATGAGCAGAGAAATCCCGATCTTTTTTTCCACCGACGACAATTACATTCCCTTTCTTGACGTGGCGATCTCATCCTTGATCGAAAACGCAAGCCGGGCTGATTCATACCGCATCATCGTCCTGCACACCGGTCTGGAGGCAGAAAACGTTTCCAAGGTAAAACAAAACGAGTGTCCCGGATTTTCCATTGATTTTATCGATATCTCCGGAGGTTTGGAAAAGATCAAGGCGAGATTGAAGAACGTCTATCATTTCTCCATCGTGACCTATTACAGGCTCTTCATCGCCTCCCTCTTCCCCGAATACGACAAGGTTTTGTATCTCGATTGCGACCTCGTGGTGCTGGGTGACGTATCTGAGCTCTATCACGTCGATCTGGGAGACAACATTTTGGGCGCGGCGCCCGAGCAATTCGTGCAGAACACGAAGGAGTTCCGCCGCTATGCAGAGACCGCACTCGGTGTGGATCCCGACGGCTACGTCAATGCCGGTGTTCTGGTGATGAATCTCAAGGCATTCCGAAGCAATCGAATCGAGGAAACATTCATTCAGCTGATCACCGAGCATGATTTTGATCTTCTCGATCCCGATCAGGCATATTTGAACTATCTTTGCAACGGCAAGATCCACGTCCTTCCCAACGGCTGGAATAAGGAGCCGATGCCCCTTGCTTGCGAGGGAAAAAAGAACATCGTGCATTACGCGCTTTACAAAAAGCCGTGGCAGTACGATGACGTTGCCGACGGGGAATATTTTTGGCAGTATGCCAAGCGCTCGCCATTTTATGAGCAGATCCTCCAAAGGCAGATGAGCTTTGGAGACGCCGAAAAGGCGGAACGAGAAGAAATGGCGCAGGAAATTCTCGACCACGCGCTTGGGATCGTGCGCTCCGAGAACACGTTTTCCAAAAAGCTTTGCAAGAATTGAGGTGAACCGCATGGAACAATCCTTTCATAAAATCGAGCTGCTTCGACGCATCGCCGAGCTTGAAGAAAAGGAGCTTTGGCATCTTGACGTCGAGGACGATCCCGAGACCTATCCGCTGATGCCGGATATGGTGGACTATTTGAACGAAAAGCTCTCCAGCAAAATCAAAAACAAAATTGCCAACATCGCGGGCGCCCGCTTCTTTGACCGCATGATCGCGAAGCGTCAGCTGATCATCAAGGATATCCGCGGCATCGAGAATTTCGCCGCCGTGTCGGGCGGAAGGATCGTCACCTGCAACCATTTCAGCGTCACGGATAACTATGCCGTTTGGGTCGCTCTCCGCGATTATATGGGCGGAAAAATGCTCTACAAGGTGATCCGCGAAGGAAACTACACCAACCCGCCAAAGCCGTTCGGACTGTTTATGCGGCACTGTAACACGCTTCCCCTTTCCAGCCAAACGGCAACCATGAAAAAATTCCTGCGTGCCGTGAAGGAGCTGCTTGCGCGCGGCGAAACCATCCTGATCTATCCCGAGCAAAGCATGTGGTGGAATTATCGCAAGCCCAAGCCCCTGCAGGACGGCGCCTTTACGCTGGCGGTGCGGAACAAGGCCCCCGTCGTGCCCATCTTTATCACGATGGAGGATAGCAACGTACCCGACGGAGACGGCTTTTTCGTGCAGGAATACACGATCCATATTCTGCCGGCGATCTACCCAGACCCTTCGCTTTCGAGCGCGGCGGCAAAGGAAAAAATGAAAAAGGAAAACTATGAGGCTTGGGTAAAAGTCTATGAGGAGTTTTACCAAAAGCCGCTTGTGTACGGTGAAGCATGAAGCTCTATCTTTCTGTCATTGGAATCGCCATGGCGATCATTTCCGCCGTCAATATCGCATTCGGAACGGCACCGTGGCATTACGTCATCATTGCGGTCATCTGGTGTACCGCCCTGCAGTTTGCTCTTGACGGACTTCTCGCGATTCTGATCAATAAAATGCCGGACAAATGGTTTGGCGTGGAAAATCGCCTCTACCGCGTCTCCCAAAAGGAACGCGAGCTTTACAAGAGGCTGAAGGTGCGTCTTTGGAAGGACAAGGTCTGGGAGCTGGGAGGCCTTGGCGGCTTCAGCAAAAAGCACGTGAAGGAGCCGAGCAACCCGATCTATATCGAAAAGTTCATCATCGAATGCAACAAGGGTGTGCTGACGCACAGACTCTCCTATCCCATCGGATTTTTGGCAATGCTGACGTTGCCGAATCTCTGCGCGCTGACGGTCGCACTGCCCGTTGCCACAGTCAATCTGTTTCTCAACGCTCTGCCGACGCTCGCACTCAGATATAACACCCCCATGCTGCAGGCAATGCTGAAAAGACTGAACAGAAAAGCCAAGACGCAGGCAATATAAGCGCACAAAACAGCCAAGGGGCATCCGATCGGATGCCCCTTGGCTGTTTTTATCTATGAAGATCTCACTTTTTCTGTGCTTCCATTGCTCTGCGGCGGCGCATCATTTCCTTCATACGCAGCTCGGTATTGAGGATCTTCTTGCGCAGGCGGATCGACTTGGGCGTGACCTCGATCAGGTCATCGTCGGTGATATACTCGATCGCCTCCTCCAGAGTGAAGATCTTGGCAGGCGTCAGAAGAAGCTTTTCATCCGCACCCGCGGAACGAATGGCGGTCAGCTGCTTCTTTTGACAGGGGTTGACGGCAATGTCGTCGTTCTTGGGGTTCTCTCCGACGATCATGCCCTCATAAACCTGCGTCTGCGGTCCGACGAAGAGCTGTCCGCGCTCCTGCGTCTTGTACAGGCCGTAGCGCGTCGTCTCACCGTCGTTGGAGGCGATGAGCGAGCCGGTGAACTTCATCGCGATCTCGCCGCGATAGGGGGCGTAGCCGTCAAAAATACTATTGATGACACCCTCACCGTGCGTGGCGGTCAGGAACTCCGAGCGATAGCCGAACAGGCATCTCGCGGGGATCGAATATTCAATACGCGTGCGCGTTCCGATCGGATTCATGGAGAGCAGATCGCCCTTGCGCTGGCCGAGCTTCTCGACCACCACACCGACGTAATCCATCGGCACGTCGAGTGTGACGCGCTCCATCGGTTCGCATTTTTGGCCGTCGACCTCCTTGTAAAGCACGCGCGGATTCGAGCAAGCAAGCTCAAAGCCCTCACGGCGCATGGTCTCAAGCAGGATCGAGAGATGCATCTCGCCTCTGCCTGCCACGCGGAACTCGTCGGTGGTGTCTCCGTCGCTCACGCGCAGAGAAACGTCCTTGAGCAGCTCGTGATAGAGTCTGTCACGAAGCTGACGGGAGGTGACGAATTTGCCCTCCTTGCCCGCCAAGGGGCTGTTGTTGACCATAAAAGTCATTTCCATGGTCGGCTCGGAAACCTTGACAAATTCGAGCGGGGTGGGATTGGAGGTCAGCGTCAGCGTGTCTCCGATGGTGATATCTCCCGCTCCCGAGAAGCAGACGATGTCACCCATGGTGGCATTTTCAACCGGCTTGCGGACCAGACCGTCGATCTGATAGAGCGACACGATCTTGGTCTTCTTGAAGACGCCGGGATTGTGGAAGTTGCAAACCGCAACCTCCTGGCCGACGCGGATGCTGCCGCGCTCAATGCGTCCGATACCGATGCGTCCGACGTAATCGTTATAGTCGATCGAGGAGACCAGCAGCTGCAGATCCCCCTCTGCGTCGCCCTCCGGCGCGGGCATATAATCAATGATCTTGTCAAACAAGGGAGTCAGATCCTTGCCCTCGACCGAGGGATCCTCGGTTGCGGTTCCGGAGCGTCCCGAGCAATAGAGCATGGGGCTGTCCAGCTGCTCATCGTTGGCACCGAGGTCCATCAAAAGCTCCAGAATCTCGTCCTCAACCTCGCCCAAACGTGCGTCGGGCTTGTCGATCTTGTTGATACAAACAATGACACGATGATTCAATTCCAATGCCTTCTGCAACACGAAGCGTGTCTGCGGCATCGGGCCCTCTGCGGCGTCAACGAGCAGAATGACACCGTTCACCATCTTCAAAATACGCTCGACCTCACCGCCGAAATCTGCGTGGCCAGGGGTGTCGATGATATTGATCTTGACGTCCTTATAATGCACGGCGGTGTTCTTTGCAAGAATGGTGATGCCGCGCTCCTTCTCGAGGTCACCCGAGTCCATGACGCGCGTCACAGTCTCCTGATTGTCACGGTAAATGCCGCCCTGCTTCAAAAGTCCGTCCACCAGCGTGGTCTTTCCATGGTCAACGTGCGCGATGATCGCCACGTTTCTCAAATCGTTTCTGATCACTGTTTTTTCTCCCGTTTTTCAAATTTCTTTACATTTTTTATCTTAACAATATATTATACCACATTTTTCACCCTTTGTAAAAGAAGAAGAACGTACGATTTTTCACAAATTTCTATTTGCATTTTTAGATATTTTGACCATTTCATGAAGCCCCTTTAAAAAAGAAAAAAGCGGCGCGACCTGCCTTTTCTCGTGCAAAGCCCCCCTCTTCAATGCAACCGCTGCCGCTTGCGAGTATTTTTGCGTTCAAACATGATTTTTCGAAAAAATTTTCAAAAAAAGGCTTGATTTCCACCCTAGGTGAAAGTGTATAATGATTGTACCCAAGGAGGTGTATCCTATGAAAATGAAAGAGGTCTGTGAAAAAACAGGGCTGACAGACAGAACCGTTCGTTATTATATCGACGCGGATCTGATCCATCCCGACTACACAGAAAACTATCTTGGACGAAAAACCTTTCGCTTTTCCGACGTCGACGTTGCCCAGCTGAAGGATATCGCAACGCTGCGCGCCTTTGAATTTTCGATCGATCAGATCCACACGCTTCTTTTGTTTCCCGAAAGCAGTCCGAGAATCATCAAGGAGGTGCGCGAGCAGACCGAAAGCGCTCTTGTGGAAAACGAGAAAAAGCTCGGGGCGCTCTCCTCTCTCGACGTTGGAAGGAGCTATACCGTCTCGGAGCTGGCGCATGAGCTTTCAAGGCCGGTGGAAACGCCGGGCGCCAACGAGACCGTTCTGGTCAACCCGCGAAAGAAGATCCTGGAGATTTTGCGCATGGCGGCGGTCTTTCTGATCGTCTGGTCTCCGATCGTTCTCGTCGCCGTCATGCTCGGGATCCGCATCACAGCCACGCAAAATCCGCTCGTGAATCCCCTGGCGGCCGTTTTGAGTGCCGCTTCGCTCTTTCCCTCTGTTCTGACGGTCATTCTGACGCGTCGCTCCGGACACAAGGGTATGCTTGGAAAGCGAATTCTCTTGGGCCTTTGCGGCTTCTGTATTCCGCTCAGTGTCATTTTCTCGTTGGGGATCGTCAGCGAATGTCAACACACGTGGGGCGATTTCGTGACCGAGACCGCTGCGACCTGCACGAACGATGGACGCCTTTTGCGCGTCTGCGAGGCCTGCGGCAGCACAGACTCGGCAACCGTTGCCCGCCTTTCCCACACACCCGTGACCGATCCCGCACGCGAAGCCACCTGTCTGGAAGAGGGCCTCACCGAGGGCTCTCACTGTGCGTCCTGCCAAATGACTCTGACAAAGCAGACTCCGATCAAAAGGCTCGAGCATACCCCCGTCATCATTCCGGCAGTCGCGCCGACCTGTACCGCGGGAGGTCTGACCGAGGGGGTTGAATGCTCCACCTGCAACACTCTGCTCGCAAAGCAGCAAACACTGAAGCCAACGGATCATTCCTACCATTTGGTATCGGAGGTCCAAGCCACCTGCGGTGCGGACGGATACCTTCTTTATCAATGTGATTGCGGGAAGAAAATGGAGAAAAAAACGCGCTCCGCCGATGAGAAGCACAATTTCATTCCCAATGCCGACCACGGTGATTATTACTGCACGCGGTGCTATCTGGTGGTCTGCGAGTACGGATATCTCGACGGTATAGGTAACAATCAGACCGCGCGCTATTACATCACAGGCCCCGCCGATGCCGAGAACATCGACCGCACGCTGGTGATCCGCGACTCAGGAGGATTCATGCCCAACTTTTCTCCCTTCGATCCGCCTCCGTGGGTGGGAAGATATATATTGGAGGTGAAGCACATTGTGCTCAAGGAGGGGGTTGCCACCATGGGAAACTATGCCTTTTATTGGGGCGGAGGCTTCAATTATTATCAGTACGTCACCTCCTTCGTCATCGAAAATCCGCACCTGGTCATTCCGGACGAGCGCGACGTCTCGGGCATCACTTGTCCGATCCAATACAAAAAACCATAACGCACCAAAAGGAGATCCATCAATATGAAAAAGCTGTTTGCCTGTTTATTGCCGCTCATCATCCTCTGCTTTGTGATGTGTGGCTGTGAGGCGCGTGACGGTGAAGCGGAGGAAACGGTGCATACGCACCGCCTCGGTGATTGGAGCGTTCTTTCTGCAAGCACCTGTACTGCCGAGGGCTTGCAGGAGCGCGCATGCGCGTGCGGCTACAAGGAACGCCAGGCGATCCCTCTGCTTGCCCACACGCCCGGCAGCACTGTGATCGAGAAAGAGCAAAAGGCGACCTGTGACACGGAAGGCTTCCGTCGGGAGGTGATTCGCTGTACGGTCTGCAACACGGTATTGAAGAGCGAGGACGTCGTGCTTCCGATCTCTCACAAGGCGGGAGAGTGGGTATTTGACAAAAAGCCCACCTGCCAAGAAACCGGATTGCGGCACAAGGATTGCACTCTCTGCGGAGAGCGGCTGACCGAAGAGGTCCGTCCCACCACCGGACACGTTGCCGACCTTGCCGTGAAGGAAAACGAAGTCCCGCCCACCTGTGACCGCGAGGGAAGCTTTGATCAAGTGCGCTACTGCCGCAGCTGCGGCGTGGAAATGAGCCGCTCGCAGATCACCGTTCCCACTCAGCATCAATACGTCGACCGTCTTTGCGCGTGCGGTGCGATCGAATATTCCAAGGGACTCTCTTATAGTCTGCGCGGCTCCTCCTATGCCGTGACGGGCATGGGAAGCTGCACCGACGAGCTTTTGCTCATCCCGCCCGAGTATCTCGGACTCCCCGTGACGACGATCGGATTCGGAGCCTTCTGGAATGTCTACGGGCATGATTTTGAGGTCGTCATTCCCGCAAGCGTGACGACGATCGAGGCCCATACATTCAGCAACGCCTGTGTGAAAAAGGTATCCTTTGCCGAGGGGAGTCTGCTCACCTCGATCGGGGCATCGGCCTTCTCCTGCTCACAGATCCCCTCGATCGTGCTGCCCGAAGGGCTGAAAACGATCGACGAGGATGCATTCTCCGCTTGCAGGTATCTTGCGGAGGTCACGGTCCCGTCCACGCTCGAAAGGATCGGCAAAGATGCCTTCAACTTTGGAACGCACGTGGAAAAGGTGTTTGTTTCCGATCTCACCAAGTGGTGTCAGATCGAATTCGGGAATGAATATTCCAACCCCGCCAGTATGGCGCAGATGTTCCTGACCGACGGAACGGTTGTGGCTCACGTGAACCTCCCGGAGGGTGTGGAGAAGATCTCTGCGTATGCCTTTTGCCGTGTCTGGACGATCAAAACGCTGACGCTTCCCTCCACGCTCAAAAGCGTTGGAGCCGGTGCCTTTAAGGAGTGCAATTCGATTTCCATGCATATTTCCGATCTTGCAAGCTACTGTGCCGTCTCCTTTGCCGACCGGGATGCAAAGCCCGGTGGATATCTCTATCTGAACGGGGTTCTTTTGCAAGATCTGATCATTCCCGACGGCGTGACCGAGATCGGCTCCTATACCTTTTCGTGTTTCTACTCGACCCGTTCTCTCTATCTCCCCGACGACGTGCTTCGCGCGGGAGTCGGCGCATTCAGAGGGTGTAACCTTCAAGAAGTCCGCCTCTCCGAAAATCTCGTTGAAATTCCGCAGGAAATGCTGGCGGCCAACGAGATGCTCTCCGTTGTCATCCCCGCATCGGTCACACGGATCGGCGCGGACGCCTTCCAAAACTGCACCCATCTCGAATCGATCGAGATTCCCGAAGCCGTGAATTACATCGGTGCGGGGGCATTCAAAAATTGCTACGACTTGACCAAGGTCTTCTTCAGGTGCGTGACAGGCTGGCGGCTCGAGAGAAATTATTCGATCGACCCCTCTCTCCTCGAAACACCTCAACGCGCGCTCCAGACCGTAAACGATCTCGATTTCTCCGCCTGGATCAGAGAGTGAGGAATCAAGCATAAATTTTGAGGGGGCTTCTTTCAAGAAGCCCCCTCAAATCGCGCCCTTTTCTCAAAAAGCAACCGCCAAAAAGCAATGATTTAAAATGAATCAGTCTCTTCTTTTTTCCTCGATCATACGGCAAAGCGATTCTTCGTCAATGATCCTCACCCCGAGGCTTTGCGCCTTGGTGAGCTTGGAGCCGGCGGCTTCACCGGCAACAACGAAGGATGTTTTGGATGATACCGAGCCCGAAACCTTTCCGCCCGCGCCCTTGATCAAGGCCGCCGCCTCATCACGCGTCATCGTGGGAAGCGTGCCGGTCAGCACGAAGGTCAGTCCCGACAGAAAATCGTCCGCAGGCTTTGCGGTGGATACCGTCACCAGCCCTGCCTCGCGCAAGCGCTCGCAAAGCTCAACGTTTTGCGGATGCGAGAAGAAATTCACCACGCATTCCGCCGTGATCTGTCCAAAATCCTCAATGGCGCAAAGCTCCTCGACGGTCGCCGCCTGCAGTGCCTCCAGCGTGCCGTAACGCGCAGCCAGGGCAGTCGCCGCGACCTCTCCCACGTTGCGGATGCCGAGCGCATAGATCAGGCGCTCGAGTCCTGCCGATTTCGAGCGTTCGATGGCATCGATCAGATTGCTTGCCGACTTCTCTCCCATGCGCTCCATTCCCGCGATCTCTTCGGCTCTGAGCGAATAGAGATCCGCGGCGTCGGCGATCAGATGATTTTTGAGCAGCGCATCGACGATCTGCGGTCCGAGTCCGTCAATGTTCATCGCGTCCTTGGATGCAAAATGCTCGATCCCGCGCGAGAGCTGTGCGGGGCATCGGCTGTTGGTGCAACGCGTCGCCGCCCCCTCATCGGCATCGTAAAAGACAGGCTCACCGCAGGAAGGACAGGTTACGGGCATAAAAAACTCCCGCGTATGCTCGCCGCGCAGCTCACGGTGCGAGCACACCACCTCGGGAATGATGTCCCCTGCCTTTTGAACGGTGACAATATCTCCGATGCGGATATCTCTTTCGCGGATAAACTCCAGATTATGAAGCGTGGCGCGCGATACCGTCGTACCCGCCAAGCGCACGGGAGCAAGCACCGCCGTGGGGGTCAGAACACCCGTACGGCCGACAGCAACCGTCACGTCCTCGAGCTTCGTCTGCTTCTGCTCGGGCGGAAATTTGTAGGCAACCGCCCATTTCGGGGTGTTCGTACCCTCTCCGAGACGGATCCTTTGCGAAAGATTGTCAATTTTGACAACAACTCCGTCAATATCATACGCCAGATTTTCGCGCATTTCTCCCAATTTTTGAATGTGTGCGACAATTTCGTCGGCACTTAAGGCACAGGTGCGCGCCTCCAAAACGTGGAAGCCGAGCGCTGCCAGGCGGTTGAGGGTCTCGGTGTGTGAGACGGCTTCCCTGCCGTCTGCATAGAGCGAGCCCTCCTGCAGATTGAAAATGAAGGCGTCGAGCGATCGCTCCGCTGCCACCGCGGGATCGAGCTGACGCAACGAGCCCGCAGCCGCGTTTCTCGGATTGGCAAGCAATGCCTGTCCCTCTGCCTCACGCTTGCGGTTGAGGCGCTCGAAGACGCGTCTGGGCATATAGACCTCGGCACGAACGGTCAGCGTCAGCGGCTCGGCAAGCTGCATCGGGATCGAGAAGACCGTGCGCAGATTTTGCGTCACGTCCTCGCCCACAAAGCCGTCACCTCTTGTCGCTCCCTGCACAAAAATGCCGTTTTCATAGCGCAAGGACACCGAAAGACCGTCGATTTTGGGCTCCACCGAGTAAATGGGAGCATCCACGCTTTCCTCCACGCGGGCAAGAAAATCCCGCAGCTCCTCAAAGGAAAAGACGTCGGAAAGCGAATTCATCTGCACCGTGTGCGCCACCTTTTCAAACTTGTCCAGCGGCTTGCCGCCCACACGCTGTGTGGGGGAGGCGGGATCGTAGAGCTCGGGATGCTCTGCCTCAAGCTGCAACAGCTCCGCGTACATACGGTCATATTCATAATCCGAGATCTCGGGGTCGTCGTCCACGTAATAACGCTTCGCGTGATACAGCAGCTTTGCCCGCAGCTTTCGGATCTTTTCAGCGATCTGTGTCATGTTCTTTTCCTCGCTTTCGGCATCGGAATAAAAAAAGCGTCCCATATGCACGCTCTTTTATTATTATACCAAATTTTTTCCCTTCTGTCAATGCCTCTTTTTTCTTTCCCGAAAAATTTTTTATCCAAAACGACGAACTCTCCGTCAATTCGGAGAAAGCGTTTGTTTCTTGTTTACAAGAGCGCGCGGATATGGTATAATAAAGTTGCAAGGATCCCAGGGTCCTGCAAGTCCCATCGAAAGGAAGGAAGCCGCATGAAGATTACCGTAGTTGGCAGACAAATGAACGTCTATGAGGAAATGAAGCTCCTCATCGAAAAGAAACTCAAAAAGCTTGACAAATTCTTCACCGGGGAGGGTGACGCGACGGTCGCGCTTTCCTGTAAGCATAATCAGAAATATATCGAGCTGACGATTTCCGCGGGCGGCGCCCTCTTCCGCAGTGAGGTCGGTGCCGACAGCTTCCGCGACGCACTTGACGATGCAGTCAGCAACATCGAGCGTCAGATCCGCAAAAACAAGACCAAGCTTGCAAAAAGGCTGCGTCAGGGCAGCTTCATCCCTCCCTCCGAGGAGGAATTCGACGACACTCCCCTCGACGAGGAAAAGATCCTGCGCACCAAGACCTACGACACCAAGCCCATGTCCCCCGAGGAAGCGATTCTGCAAATGAATCTTTTGGGACACCAATTCTTTGTATTTAAAGATGACCAGACCGGCGCGACCTGCGTGGTTTACGCGCGGCGTGACGGTGCATACGGTCTGATCGTACCGGAAGGAGACTAAACCATGATGAACATCACAAATGAGGGCAGTCCGCCCAGATAAGAAGCACCGGCTCAAATGCGAATGCATTTGAGCCGGTTTTTCACAAGTTCAAAAACGCCACGAAAGAAAAGGCTCTTTTATACCCTTCGAAAGGGAATTGGATAAATTTTCACTAAATATCTTTACAAACCTCAAAAATCATGATATAATAGCGGTGTCACACAAACTGAATAATCGGTATTAGGGGTATTTTTTGCTTTAGGGATACTATACCCTTTTTTGAGTATGTCTGAATTTATGGACTTGGTAAAAACACAAGCCCCTCTAATTCAGACATGGCTGAAATATTCCTATTCCGATTAGTTTGTGTGACAACAATCGGGGTTTGTGTTTTTCGGTGCGCTGACTTCGGTTGGCGCACTTTTTGTTGCGAAAGGAGGAAAAAACCGTGAAAAAGACCTACCAAGCACCCGAAATGAAGCTTTTGGCAGTTGATGCACAAGACGTGATCACCGCGTCCAACTGGCTGGAGTGGGACACTACCGAAGACTAATCAAAAACATCATCATGAAAGGAAAACGACCATGAAACTCAGAAAGCTTTTGCTTCTCGTTCTGACGTTGACGTTGCTCGTCACGGCGGTCTGCGCGTTTGCCGTTGCATCTGCCGACGAATCCCCCGTGTCCGAAATCAATTTGAAGATTCTCGGAAAGAATCTCTCGCTGGAGAATTCGGTCCACATCATTTATGCCGTTCCCGTGGAGGGGACCAACGGCGCGGAGGTCAAAATGCTCTTTTGGCTCTCGCCGCAGGAGGAATATACCTACGGCACGCAGACCTATGCGCTCGCTCCCGATCCCGGAACCACGATGATGGGTGGTGTTGAGTGCTACACCTTTACCTTTGACAAGCTGGCAGCAAAGCATATGACGGTAGACGTCTATGCCCGCGTGTATGCCACCGACGATAGCGGCGCACATTACAGCAAGCTGGACAAATACAGCATTCTGCAATATGCCTACAATACGCTCGGCAAAGCCTCCACCGCCGACACCATGCGCAATCTGCTCAATTCGATGCTCTCTTACGGCGCGGCGGCACAGGAACACTTCGGCGTAAACACCGATCGGCTTGCAAACGCAGCCTACTATCAGATTAAGGTAAAGAACGCCACGCTTTCCGACGGAACGACGAGCGGATTGTACCTTGCGGGTGAGACGCTCACCGTCACCGCCGCCGAGAGCAACGACGCGGGCGAAAGCTTCCTTTATTGGGAGAACCTTGCGGGCGAAAAAGTGAGCGAAGAGGCAACCTACACCATCACCGTAGCCGCGCAGAACGAAACCTACACGGCGGTGTACGGTGTGATTGAGGAGCCGGCATCCCAAAGCCTCGCGTTCACCTCCAACGGTGACAATACTTGCTACGTCAGCGGCATCGGCACCTGTACCGATACCGATATCATCATTCCTAAAAAATCTCCCGAAGGTGACACGGTGACGAGCATTGGCGGGTATGCGTTCGACGGTTGCACGAGCCTGACGAGCATCACAATTCCCGACAGCGTCACAAGCATCGGCTATGGTGCGTTCGACGGTTGCACGAGCCTTACAAGCATCACGATTCCCGACAGCGTCACGAGCATTGGCAATGCTGCGTTCTCCTATTGCACGAGCCTGAAAAGCGTATATATCACCGACATTGCGACATGGTGCAACATTGATTTTCAGGAGGGTTACACTGTTACATCTTCCAATCCCATGTGTAATGGTGCCAACCTGTATTTGGACAACGTGCTTGTTACAGAGCTTGAGATTCCCGACAGCGTTGAAACGATCAAGAATTTTGCATTCCACGGTTGCACGAGCCTGACAAGCATCACGATTCCCGACAGCGTCACCAGCATTGGCAATTTGGCGTTCTGGGCTTGCAAGAACCTTGCAAGCGTTACGATTGGCGACAGCGTCACGAGTATTAGCAAGCAGGCGTTCTTGGGTTGCACGAGCCTGACGAGCGTCACGATTCCCGACAGCATCACGAGCATTGGCTATGGTGCGTTTTCCAATTGCACGGGCCTAGAGAGTCTCACGATTCCCGACAGCGTCACGAGCATTGGCTCTTCTGCGTTCGACGGTTGCACGAGCCTAGAGAGTCTCACGATTCCCGACAGCGTCACGAGCATTGGCGATTATGCGTTCTACAATTGCACGAGCCTTGCAAGCGTCACGATCCCCGACAGCGTCACGAGCATTGGCTCTTATGCGTTCCGTGATTGCACGAGCCTTGCCACCGTGTACTACGGCGGCAAGGAAAGCGATTGGGCGGGTATCAGTATTGGTTCTAACAATTCCGTCCTCACCTACGCCCCCCGCTACTATTACAGCGAAACTCAGCCCACCGACACCACGCACCCCTATTGGTGGCACTACGTAGACGGGGCAATAACCGTATGGAACGTATTGACTTATGTTCCCAATGGCGATGATACCTGTTATATCGGCACTTCAAACGCAAGTGGACACTTGGTGATTCCCGCAGTGTCACCAAAAGGCGATCGCGTCATCGGCATTGGCTATGAGGCGTTCTGCGGTTGCACGAGCCTGACAAGCGTCACGATCCCCAACAGCGTCACGAGCATTGGCGATTATGCGTTCTACAATTGCACGAGCCTTGCAAGCGTCACGATCCCCGACAGCGTCACGAGCATTGGCGATCGAGCGTTCTACATTTGCAGTAGCCTGACGAGCATCACGATTCCCGACAGCGTCACGAGTATTGGCGATGATGCGTTCCGAAGTTGCACGAGCCTGAAGAGCGTATATATCACCAACATCGAGGCATGGTGCAATATTTCGTTCTCAGGTTATGACTCCAATCCCATGTGTGATGGTGCCAACCTGTATTTGGACAATGTGCTTGTCACCGAGCTTACCATTCCCGACAACGTTGAAACGATCAAGAATTATGCGTTCCATGGTTGCACGAACCTTGCAAGCGTTACGATCCCCGACAGCGTCACGAGCATTGGCGATCGAGCGTTCTACATTTGCAGTAGCCTGACGAGCATCACGATTCCCGACAGCGTCACGAGTATTGGCGATGATGCGTTCCGAAGTTG
>JAZSJS010000070.1:0-5686 GCA_045534435.1 Eubacteriales bacterium | reverse complement strand
GCTGCTGAAAATGCAAGCGAAGATGCAGCCAAGGAAGCAGTTGTAGTTGACGACCTTGCAAAGGAAGTCGCAATCGAGGTTGCGGTTGAGATTGCAAAGGAAGTTGCAAAGGAAGTTGCCCAGAAGGTTGCCGAAAAGGTTGCCGACGAGGTTGCTCCCGAGACTGCCGAGGAAAACGCTGAAAGCGTGGCTGAAGAAGCAGTTGCCGAAGAAGCTACTGAGGCTGATTCTGAGGAAGAAAGCAAATAATAAGCGTTCAACAATGAGCCGCGCACTGCGGTGCGCGGCTCTCTGTTGAGGAGGGGAAGGGAGACTTTTGAAAAGAAGTTTCCCTTTTCTGATTTTCGGATCTACAAAAATTGACAAAAAGGAGTGCTTTGCAGAATGAAGCACATCGAGCATTACACAATCAAATGGCACGACACCGATGCAAACCGCATGGTGCAGCCCTCCCGACTGCTGGCGTATATGCAGGAAACTGCCGACCTGCAGCTTCGGGCAAACGGCATGAGCCTGGATGCACTGCGGGACGAAAAGGGCCTGGCTTTTTTGCTCAGCCGTATTTCGATTCGCATCCACGCACCTCTGGCGGCTCACGAAGAGATCGACGTCGAGACCTGGGTCTGCGAAAGCAAAGGCCTGGGATTTCAGCGTTGCTTTCGGATCCTGCGCGGAGAAGCCGTGGTGGCAGAGGCGTTCTCGATCTGGGGACTCCTGGACCTGAACGCAAAAAAGCTCTTGCCCGCCTCCGCCTTTCCCTATCAAATCGAGCCCGACCCACCACTCGATCCGTCTTTTCTGGCACGGGTACGCTTTCCCGCTCCGGCACAAATGGAATCTGTCGGGGAGAGAAGGATCGTCTATTCGGACATCGATTATAACGGCCACATGAACAACACGCACTATCCCAATATGCTCTGTGATTTCACCCCAGAAATCACCCAAAAGGCGGTCACGGAGATCACGATGTCCTTTTTGCGGGAGGCGACCTACGGACACACGCTCAAGATCCTTCGCGCACCGCGCGAGGAGGGATATTTCTTCCGCACCGTCAACGAGGCGGGAGAGGTTTGCCTGGAGGCAATGCTGAAAACGCAGGACGTGGATGCGTTTTTGACCGATTCCACCCTTTGATTTCAAGGAAACGAGGCTTGAATCATGAAAAAAGAAGTAATCAACATCAAAAATTGGCAGCTGCTGCGCCGTCGCTCGAGGGAGGAGCTTGCCGATCTGTCACAGGCGGATTTTTTGGCAGTCGGCAGACGCGCCTTTTGGGGGCAGAAGCGCCTGGAGGCCGTCACGTTGCCCGCGGCAAACGCGGCGATCAAGGCCGAGGCCTTCCGCGGATGCAAGCGACTGAAAAAGGTGACGTTATCGAGCGAAAACAACACCGGGATCTCCGGCGCGGCGTTTGCCGGATGCAAAAGATTGCGTGACGTGGAGCATTTTTCCATGATTTCGGCGATCGGTGCGCGCGCGTTCGCGGGATGCCGTCATCTCTCGGCGGCAGATCTCGGCTCTGATCTGCGAAGGATCGGCGACCGCGCGTTTGACGGCTGCGAATCCCTCCGGGAGCTGACGCTCCCCGCCTCGATCACCTCGATCGGACGCGCGGCATTCGCCAATTGCACCGAGCTTGCGCGCGTCGAGATGGAGCCGACGCTTTCGGCAACGGCACCCGATCTTTTCCGCGGATGCATTTCGCTTTCCGACGTCACGATCTCCTTGGAATGGAAGGAGATCACCAAGGGAAGCTTTCGCGGATGCTCGGCACTGCGGGAAATGACCGTTCCGATGCAGATCCAAAGGATCGGACACCATGCCTTTTTCGACTGTGCAAGGCTGGAGGAGGTGACGCTGGAGCCGGGTGTGAAAAAAATCGGTGCGGGCGCATTTGCGCATACACCGCGACTGAAGCAAGTGAACGTCTCCAACTCCGTCAAGCATCTCGGCATCGGTGCGTTCGGACTTGGATTTTCGAAGGAAAAGATCACGCTCTGCGTCGAAAACGAATATATGCTCCGCCGAATGAAGCTTTTGCTGGTTCTTTGCGGCTCCTTCGGTCGTGCCCGCGTTGAGCAGGTTGGAAAAACGCTCGACGAGCGCCGCCGCGAGCGCCGTCGCTCCACCCTGGAGCAAGAGCCCGTGCATTTGGTGGACACGGAAGAGTCTGCCGACCGCTGAGCCTGCGAGAAAATATTTTCCCTCGCCCCCGTCTTCCAAAAGCCTTCCTCTCACGGCTGTCAATATCGTTGCGCATCCGTACGCTCAGCCGCGCCCCTCGATCCTTCCGAAATGGAAAAAGTTGTTCCTTTACAAAAGGGTAGCGGATATGGTACAATAGAGTAAAGCTTGGAACGGAGGGAGTCACGGATGAAAAGAGGAATACATAGCGGGGGCGTCTCGGCGCCGACCAAGGCATTTTTGCGCGCGACGATGCCGCTCGTTGTGGTGTACGCATTGGCGATTCTGGCGTCTTATTTACAGGCGCGAACGCACGGCGAGCTGCTCGCCAGGTCTTTATACGAGCCTTTTTTGGAGTATATTGTCGCGTCGGGCGCGATCCTGGTGTGCGGAGCACTCCTGATCGAGATCGCGTGGTGGGAGAGCAGAGAATAAAAAAACAGGGCAGTCTCAAGCCGATTCTTGAGACTGCCCTGACGCTTTATTTTTTCGGAGTGAGGGTGCATTGATCCTTCCATGCGAAGGAATCCCATCCGCTCGTGGCGGGATCGTAATAAACGGTGGGCGTTCCGAACCAATCGAAGGTTTCGTTTTCAAGCTCGGGCGCGTCCCCCAAAAAGATCAGTGTGATCGGGACCTCGGGGTTTGCCAAAAACACGTCGGAGGAGAAGCGCTTCACGCTTTTGGGAACGGTGATCTCCACGCTCGGGAGCTTTTGGAAGAAGGCATATCCGACAATATCCTCGCGTCCGTCCTCAAAAACGATCGACTTGAGGCTCGGATTGGTATGAAATGCCGCTTCGCGCGAGCAGGCCAGCTTGAGCTTTGCGGGGATGACGACACGCTCCAAGGCCTCACAGTAACCAAACGCGCCATCTCCGACCTGCATCAGATTTTTCGGAAGCTCCAGCTCCAAAAGCGAGGTGCATTTGGAGAACGCAAGGTCATGAATCTGCTCCAGAGTGTCGGGAAATTTGACTTCTTTTAATGCGCTGCAACCCATAAAAGCCATACCGTATATGCTTTCAAGCTCGGTTTCGGAAAGATCGACCGTCTCAAGCTTGACGCAATCGACAAAGGCCGATTCTGCGATTATCGTCAGCCGCGAGCGCTCGGAAAGACTCACCTTTTCGAGCTCCGCGCAATTGGCAAAGCAGTTGCGTCCGATGATTTCGACGGTTTTGGGAATCGTCACGCGCTTGACGCGGCTCCCTTCAAAAGCGCCGACAGGAATCGGAACGGAGCGGCTTTCATCCAAGCTTCCCAAAAGAGACGTCACCGGCAAGCCGTCGATTTCGGCGGGGATGACAACGAGATCCGACGCACCGACGTATTTGTTGATATCGATACCGCTCCCCTCGGAATTCACCGTATATTCAAAATCCGAGGCGGGATTGGGCTTGGATGCATCGCATCCCGAAAATGCCGCCAAAAGCAAGCAAAGCAACAAAAGCAACAAAAGCACCAAAACAAATTTTTTCATGCAAGGCCCTCCGACCAATGTGATATTTCTCATATTATATCATAAAAGCGCATGGCTTGCAATATTTTTTACGCACGTCACAAAAAAAATTCGAAAAAACTATTGCAATTTGAGGGGAAGTGTGATATAATATAATGCGTTGCAGCAAGAGCTGCGCACAGGGGTATAGCTCAGCTGGTAGAGTACCGGTCTCCAAAACCGTGGGTCGCGGGTTCGAATCCTCCTGCCCCTGCCAACAAAAAAGGAACTTTTGTCTACCAAAAGTTCCTTTTTTGTTTATCCAAGCCGCAGGCTTGGCATATCATCCGCCGCAAGGCGGTATATCATCAAGGGAGGCAATGCCGCCCTTGTATATCATCACGCGATAGCGTGCATCTTCCTGCGGCTTGATGATATACAATGCTTCGCATTGATGATATACCGCAACAAGTTGCGGATGATATACAAGGCTTGCGCCTTGATTTATTTGAGAAAGTGTGATATAATATAGCAAGGAAAGGAGGCGGTTGCTTTGCCATCAACAAACATTTGGATAATGTGTGTGGTAATGATAATTTTAAGTCCTATTAGTTGGTTTATACTTGATGAATATGGAATACGTTATTACCTTATGAGAAAAATATTAAAAAAGCGATGGCGGTATTCCGCAGTAACTTACTCATTGCTTTTATCAAACTTATTGTTGTTACTTACCGCTTGGTTCTTTCCTAATTGGTGGCTGTATATATTAGGCGGTATATGGATTGGAACAATTGGCCAGTTTCCACCGTTGAATCACGGCCCTAGGAGTATTTTTTTGATATCTTATAAGGGATCATACGAAATTTACGTCGAACATGCGGATCTTTGGGAAAAGAATCTAAAAAAGAAGCAAGAAAAAAGAATGAAGCGAAAGAATAAGAGAAAAAGCAAAAAATATAGTTGACCTTTTCTTCGCTTTTACCTCAGTTTTTGACCTTTTCACTCGTTTATGGCAACAAAAAAGCCTAATTTGTCTACCAGACAAATTAGGCTTTTTTGAATGATGTTTGCCTTCGGCAAATGATGTGCTTCGCAATGATGTGGGCTTACGCCCAATGATGTTGCGCTTCGCGCAAACGAACACGCCTACGGCGTGATTTGGTGCGAAAGCATTTGAAATATTAACAAATTTGTAGTATAATGAAATCAAGAAAGGCGAAACACCCTCATCAACACAGCAAAGGAAAACAAATGAAAGTCTTTTTGAAATTTTTAGAGGTTATTTTTACAATCGTTTATGTGGTTTGGAACTTGATAGAAATTCTCGCAATTCCCGCCCTTTTCCTTATAATCGGTTTGTTAAATTCTTTCCCGTGGCAATATTATGCCGCAACGATTGGCGGATATTTCATAATTGCTATCGTCATACAAATCATTTGCCATTTCATATTCAAGCATTTTGAGAAGAAGTATGAATCTGCACTTATGAGATTGTTTGAAAAAATATTTAACAAGAAATCGTAAAATCTCGAATAACGTACATAGCTTCGTTTGCAAGCATGGAGCAGTCCCCCGGAAGATAGCGGTCAAGTGCAACTCCCATCATCACCAAGGGATACGTGTACCCTCACGGCAAAAATCACGGACTGTTTTTGTACGATAGCCTTGCATGGATCTATTTTGTAGTGGTATCACATAACAAAAGGCACGCCGATTGGCGTGCCTTTTGTTATGGCAGAGGCAGGAGGCACGACGAAGTCGTGTGCAAAGCTCTGCTTTGCTCGCGGCGACATTTGCGCTTTCGCTTGCGAAATGACGGTGCTCCGCCGTCAAGCAAATTCGCGCCGAGAGAGCCGCAGGCGAATGAGGCTTGGTTCTGAATCCTCCGAACATCCAATCTTCGGCGTGATTTGGACGCGAAGCGGTTGAAATGTTCACGGATTTGTGGTATAATGAAGCAAAGAAAGGAGCGGAATATGGAAAAAGCAAAATTTTATAAAACGGTTATTTTAATAATTAAGATCATTTTGACAATCGGTTTAACAGCAATTTTTGCTA
>JAZSJS010000115.1:0-6722 GCA_045534435.1 Eubacteriales bacterium | reverse complement strand
CTCGATCATAACGACCTTCTTCATGGAAGCGGCAACGGTCAGCTGCAGGTCACTCTTCTTTTGCTGCTCATAGGTGGGGTTGACGATGATCTCGCCGTCAACAAGTCCCATGAACGCGCCGCCGATCGGGCCATTCCACGGAATGTCGGAGATCGACAGAGCGATCGAAGCACCGATCATTGCGGTGATCTCGGGAGAGCAGTCGGGATCGACCGACATGACGGTCAGGGTCAGAGCAACGTCGTTGCGCAGATCCTTGGGGAAGAGGGGACGGATGGGGCGGTCGATGACACGGGAGGTCAGGACTGCCTTCTCGGAGGGCTTACCCTCTCTCTTGAGATATCCGCCGGGGATCTTTCCTGCGGCGTACATACGCTCGTCGAAGTCAACCGACAGGGGCAGGAAATCGATGCCGTCACGCGGCTTTTCGGATGCAGTGGCGCAGCAGAGCACCACGGTGTCACCGTAGCGGCAGAGAACGGAGCCGTTGGCAAGGCCTGCCATTTTTCCGGTCTCGATCACAAGAGGTCTGCCTGCGTAGGTGTATTTGAATACCTTGTAGTTCTTGAACTCCATCGGGGAGCTTACGGGATTGGACATGATTTTTTCCTCCATTTTAAAATTCTTTTTTGGGATATTGCGTGGTTTCTTACGGAGGTTTAGCACTTAACCACAAGCCCGAATGGGTGGCTCGGACGCATGGTTAACTGCTAATCCAACCGCAAGACTGCGTGTGGCGGGCTCAAAAAAGAGACGGGGAGCGAGGGCAGTGACGTGTGCCGCTGCTCTCCGCTCCCTATGCAAGTCTTATTTTCTGAGTCCGAGCTTGCTGACGATCGCACGGTAACGCTCGATGTCTACCTTCTGCAGATAGTTGAGCAGGCTTCTTCTCTGACCGATCATCTTCTGAAGACCGCGGCGGCTGTGGAAGTCCTTCTTGTTGGACTTCAGGTGCGTGGTCAGGTTGTTGATGCGGGAGGTCAGGATTGCGATCTGAACCTCAGGCGAGCCTGTGTCTCCTTCGTGCATTGCGTACTGTTCGATGAGGCTGAGCTTTTCTTCCTTTTGCATGGGTTTCATTCACCTTTCTGTAATTTTTTTGGCGTTTCACTCAGCAATCGGCGGGTGAACAGCCGTCTGAAGCGGCCTTGTATCCGATAACCGAGTGCACGTCATACGTACATATTATACCACATCGAAAGCGGTTTGTAAATAGTTTTTTGAATTTTTGCCGAGAAATTTTCATCAATTTTTTATATGTTTTCAGTTGTTTCATGTTGAAAATGTCAAAAATCAAGTCAAAAAGTATGTTTTCGCGCCGATTGGTCATAATAAATCAAAGACCTTTTTGAAAAAATTGAAACTCCGAAACGGTTGACAAACGGAAGCGTTTGCGGTATAATAAGGCCGTTACCAAAGACAAGGAGAGAACCGATGAGAATCGCATTTTTTGATGCAAAAAGCTATGACAAGCCGTCGTTTGAAAAATACGGCAAGGAACAGGGGATAACCTTCAAATATTTTGAGACCAAGCTGACCGAGGATACCGCCGAGCTGACGCAGGGATTTGACGGCGTGTGCGTATTCGTCAACGACACCGTCGATGCCGCCGTGATCGACCATCTTGCCGAGCATGGGATCGGCCTGATCGCGCTGCGCTGTGCCGGATTCAACAACGTCGATCTGCGCCGTGCCGAAGAGAAGGGGATCCGCGTGGTGCGCGTTCCCGCCTATTCCCCCTATGCCGTCGCCGAGCATGCCATCGCGATGCTGCTCACCTCGGTCCGACGCATTCACAAGGCCTATATCCGCACAAAGGATTTCAACTTCAGCCTCAACGGCCTGACCGGCTTTGACCTGCACGGGAAGACGGTTGGCGTGATCGGAACCGGAAAGATCGGACGCGTTTTCATCGACATCTGCCGCGGCTTCGGGATGCGCGTGATCGCCTATGACAAATATCCCGCTGAGGGCGCAGGGATCACCTACGTCACTCCCGACCGTCTGTTTGCCGAAAGCGATATTATTTCTCTGCATTGCCCTCTGACCGATGAGACCAACCACATGATCAATGCCGAGACGATCGCCATGATGAAAAAGGGCGTTGTGATCATCAACACCTCACGCGGTGCGCTCATTGATGCCGACGCGCTTCTTGAGGGGATCAAATCGCGCAAGATCGGTGCGGCCTGCCTTGACGTCTATGAGGAGGAATCCGATTTCTTCTTCGAGGACTATTCGGGGCATATCGTGGAGGACGACACCCTTGCGCGCCTGATCAGCATGCCAAACGTGATCGTGACCTCGCATCAGGCGTTCCTGACCGAGGAGGCGCTCGACAACATCGCCGAAACCACCGTTTGCAACATTTCCGAGATCCTTTCCGGCGGAAAGAGCGCGAATGAGCTCAAGGCGATCGGTTGAAACACAAATTTTTGGGAGCCTTTACAGGCTCCCGTTTTTTGTTTTTTGATTAGTTAGCGGGTGCTAACTACATTCAAAGCCGAGCGGTTAGCAAATGCTAACTGCTCGGTCGGTTGCGATTCAATTCTTTCCCATCATGCGGTCAAGGCTTGCCTTCATTTTTCGGAAGAGCGCGAGGCGCTCGTCGTCGGGACAGTCGAAGGGAACCTTGGATTCAAGCGAGAGCGCGCCTTGGAAGCCGACCTCGCGGAGCGAGGCGATGAAGGCGGGCCAATCGGCCCTTCCGTCGTAGGGAACCAGGTGCTGGTCGGCGGTTCCGTCGTTGTCGTGAACGTGAAGCGTGGAGAGCATCTCCGCACCGATCGCACGAACGGCATCATTGGGCGAGACCCCTATCATGAGGCTGTGTCCTGTGTCGAGGCAGACCTTGACGTAATCGTGACGGAAGGAGGTTGCGAACTCGGCGATCTCTGCGGGCTTCCACCACGGCTGACGCGCGAAGGGCATGTTTTCGAGTGCGATCACCACGTCATATTCCTTGCCCACCTCGGCAAGCCGTGAATAAAATTCCAGATTGATCTCCAGGGAGAGCGCTTGGTCCTCGTCCTTGTGTCCCTTTGGCATGAGAGGATGGACGACCATGTAGCGCGAGCCGACCATTGCGTTGGCCTCGATCGCACGCTTCATTTTTTCAAAA
Source organism: Eubacteriales bacterium (assembly GCA_045534435.1). Classification (GTDB taxonomy): domain Bacteria; phylum Bacillota; class Clostridia; order Oscillospirales; family CAG-272; genus UMGS1865. Next base: position 3,601 of record JAZSJS010000115.1, on the reverse strand, counting down.
CGGGCGGCGCGGATCTCCTCGTCTCCGTCCAACGGAGGCCAGAGCCAGGGACCGTGTGTCTGACAAACCGAGATCCCGGCGCGATCCATGATGTGCTTGTGCTCGGTGATCAGTGCGCGAAATTCCCGGTAGGGCATCAGGAGCGCGGGGGTGTTATCCAGCACGACCGCGCGATAGTCCACGGCGGTGAATCCCGCCTCGGCGAGCTGATCGATCTCTTTTTCAAAATAGTTTTCTTCGGGGTGATAAAGCCCCGCTGTCATTGCATATTCCAACATTCTTCAGGTATCCTTTTCCTTGTTGTTTTGCTTGTTCAAGCTTGCGACGGTGGCGCGGATCGCCGCTAATGCCTCGAGGGGATCGTCGATCGACTCCACGGCACGCTCCATCGGACAGGGGCCGTCGCCACGGCGGTTGATGATCGCGGGAGTCAGTGTCCTGTGGGATACGGCGATCCCATATTGCTCCAGAATGGGCAACGCACGCTCGCTCAGTACTTCGGCATAAAGTGACTTGACGCCTGCCAGGGCGAACAGCATTGCCGCCGCGCGTCCGACGATGCGGTCAGCCGCCGCCGCGCCGCGCAGGTCGATCTCATCCTCCAGAAAGCGCAGCATCGGTGCGATGCCGCTGCGATCACTCGTCCAAACTTCCTCGCCTCTGCAGAGAACGCAGGTGTGAGAGGAGCTGCTCAAAAGCGCTTTTGCGCGTTCCAAATCGCTCATTTGTTTTCCGATGCGTTCACGCAGAACAAAATCAGCGGAAGCATACACCACTGCAGCAAAATGCCGATCAGTCCTGTGCCGACCGCGTTCCAAACCGATGCGACGGACAGACCGGGAAGCTCAAATGCGCTGACCGCCACAAATGTGGCAAGCGCGCGCAAAAGACGTCCGCAGAGCTGCGCGATGAGGAGCTTGAGGAAGGAAGAGAGCTTGACCCTCGAAAGAAGTCCTGCCGCAAGACCGTAGCCGATCAGCTCGATCGTCATGAGGGGCAATACCGCTGCTCGGGGCATCCCCGAGAGCATGAAGCTGATCAGTGGCGCACAGGCACCCGTTGCGGCGCCCACCGCAGGGCCTGCGAGAAGTCCCGCGAGCAAAACGAAAAAGTGCATCGGCAACAGCAATTCTCCCAAAGCCGTTCCCACGCCTGCCGCTTTTCCTGCCACGTGCACCAGCTGCGGCAGGGCTACCGCACCGACGATCGCCATCACAGTCAAAAGCAGCTTGCCTTTTACCGTGTATCTCGCTCTTGCAATTGCTTGGATCATCTTGGTTTCTCCTTTTGGTATGAATTGAATTTATTCAAGGACTTTTTTCACCGTTTTGAGTGCCTCGACAATGCGGATGCGCTGCGGACAGCTCTTTTCGCAGGCGCGGCATCGGATGCAGTCGGAGGCCTTTCCGCCGCTTTGCGTCAAATCGGTATAGGCGGCGCGCTGCGCTGCGTGATCGCCCTCGCGATCCTGCATCGCAGTATTATAAATCGAAAATACGTCGGGGATCGCGATTTGTTTGGGACAGCCCTCAACGCAATAACGGCATCCCGTGCAAGCGACGGCAATATCCTCATAAATGATCCGCACCGTTTCCTCCAGCATGGAGATCTCACGCGCCGTCAGCGGCACGGGGGAGTCCATGTAGGAGAGATTGTCGGTCAGCTGATCCATCGTCGACATTCCGCTGAGCACCATGAACACGTTCTTTTGGCTTGCGGAGAAGCGGATCGCCCACGATGCCACCGACATCTCGGGGCGTGCGCTCTTCAAGAGTGCCTCGGCACGCGGCGGAAGCTTTGCCAGACGGCCTCCGCGCACGGGCTCCATCACGATCACGGGCTTGCCGTGTCTTTGGCAGGTCTTGTAGCAAAGGCGCGATTGCACCGACTCGCTTTCCCAATCCAGATAATTGAGCTGAAGCTGGACGAAATCGACCTCGGGGTGCTCCGTGAGAATGCGGTCAAGCACCTCGGCGGTATCGTGGAAGGAAAAGCCCATCCTTCCGACGCGTCCCTCTGCCTTCAGGCGCGAGACGAATCCGAAGGAGTCGTGCCGCTCGGCAATTTCGTAGTGTTCGGTGTTGAGATTGTGTAACAGATAGTAGTCAAAATACGTGACACCGCATTTTTGACACTGCTCCTCAAAGACGTCCTCCTGCCTGAGATTTTCGCGCTCCAGGAAGGATACGGGCAGCTTATCCGCCAGCACAAAGCTTTCGCGCGGATGGCGCTTGACCAGAGCCTCGCGCACCACGATCTCGCTTTTTCTGTCGTGATAAAAATATGCCGTATCGAAATAGGTAAATCCGCGCTCCAAAAAGAGATCCACCATGCGGCAAACCGCGTCGAGATCGACTCTTTTTTCTTCTCCCACCGCAATTTCCGGCAGACGCATCATACCGAATCCGAGTTTTTTCATCGCGTCCTTCTCCTTTTCTCATGTTCCTTTTCATTATACACAAAAACGCTCTCCCTGTCAAGGCTTGATGGAAAATCGAACGGCTTTTTTACAGGATCCGACCGTTACTTTTTCAAATAAACAGGGAGGTGCCTTCTTTGGAAAGCGCCTCCCTGTCATTGTTGAGTTCAGTCTTTGTTTTTTTCTTTTTCCTTTTCCTGTTGATCCAGGAGCGCGTCATAGACGTTCTGCTCCTTGAGACGCTCGATCTCCTTGCCTCTCCGCCACAAAAAACTCAGATGTGCCTCGGTGCCGTTGCGGATGCGCTTGAGATTTTCCACGTGCTTGAAGAGGATCACGACCGTTGCGATGCCCAGGATCAATGCGCCGGCGAGATCCTTCGCCATGACGTTATAAATGATCGGGAAGGCGATCGACGCGGTGATCGGCACGATGCAGATATAATCCACAAGCAAAACCAGAATCAGCTCTGCCGCCAGGAGCAGCAGAAAGACCATGGGATGAAAGGCGAGGACCACGCCACCAAGACAAGCCAAGCCCTTGCCGCCGCGGAACTTCATCAAGATCGGGAAGATGTGTCCGAGAATGCACGAAACACCTGCCACAACGCCGGCAAGCGCGACCTCGGAGAAGAAGTAGAGCGCCAGCTTGACCGCCGCGAATGCCTTGAAAATATCAAACAACGCGCTGATCAGACCGATCGTTTTTCCCATGGTGATGACGGCGTTGGACGCACCGGCGTTGCCCGAGCCGTGCTTGCGAATGTCAAAGCCCTTGATCTTGGCGATCACATACGAAGGATTGATGCCGCCGACCAAATATCCGATCAGCGCACACAAAAACAATTTTCCTGCCATGGAAGTCTCCTCCTTTCATTGATAGATTCTGAATGTATTATTATATTATTATAGTATAAAAATACGAATTTGTCAAGACTTTGTCAACAAAAAACCAAAAAGCGGAAATTTTGTGGGAGAGGTCAAAACGCAGCGCAAAAAAAACGCCAATAGGGGTACCTTCCATAAAGCAGGTTGAAAACCACCTGCGAGATCCGAACGGCATAGCCGTGTCTCGCTGTGGCTCGGTCACGCTCGCGTCCTGATAGCACACCGTGCTATCATTCATTGCGCTCGCGCCGCTTCGCTCCCCTTCGGGTTTCGACTGCGTCCGCCCATTTCGGCA
>JAZSJS010000135.1:0-27371 GCA_045534435.1 Eubacteriales bacterium | reverse complement strand
TAACTTGATTAGGTAAGGTCACTTGCAGACTACAAGTTTGATAGGTCGGAGGTGTAAGCACAGTAATGTGTTCAGCTGACCGATACTAATAGACCGAGGGCTTGAACTTCAAGGTTCAAACAAGCAATTTATGAGTTTCGCTTAACCCATCATCGATTCTTTTATTCGATTTTCTATGAACGTAAGTTCAGAACAAAGACGCAGATTGATTCTGCGTCTTTGTTGTTTTGATGAAAAATACCGCTTTGCCGAAGTAAAAAGCAGGATGGACTCCGAATGTGTAGTCCATCCTCTTTTCAGCTTTGCGAAAAGATCTCGTCATAGGTAACGTTTAAAATTTCTTTGAGCAATATGATCTCGTCCGGGTAAATGTGACGTTGTCCTACTTCGATCTTTGCAACGGCGCTTCGGGTGATGTCGCACCCGGCAAGTTGCAGTTTGGTTGCAATATAATCCTGCGTAAAACCTGCTTTTTCACGCAGGTTTTTTATGTTTTTTCCGATTTTTCTTTCGATTTCAATATTCATATATCATTCCTTGCACTTATTTTAGAACAAACCTATTGACATTATTATAATCTTATGTTATAATTATTTTGCACCCATATAGGTGCAAAATAATTTTTTTGAGGAGAATTTGAACTGTGAAAAACGGAAGAAGAATGATCGCAATTGGACTTCTTTTGGCAATGCTTTTGGCATTGGGATCCTGTGCCGGAAAAAGTGCATATGACATTGCTGTGAAAAACGGATACACGGGTTCGGAAACCGAGTGGCTGCAATCGCTGAAGGGCGACGTTGGAGCAACCGGTGCAGAAGGTATTCAGGGCATCCAGGGTGAAAAGGGTGAAAAGGGTGACAAGGGAGACCAAGGTGACCAGGGCATCCAGGGTGAGAAGGGTGACAAGGGAGATCAAGGCATCCAAGGTGAGAAGGGTGAACAGGGCATCCAAGGCATCCAAGGAATCCAGGGTATTCAGGGTGATAAGGGTGATAAGGGCGACAAGGGCGACAAGGGCGACCAAGGCGTTCAAGGCATCCAAGGTATCCAGGGTATTCAGGGGGATAAGGGCGACAAGGGTGATAAAGGCGACAAAGGCGACAAGGGAGACAAAGGCGATCCCGGCGATAATGGTGTGAACGGAAAGTCGGCCTATCAGCTTTATTGCGAGATCTTCGGTTATGAAGGCAGTGAGGAAGAGTGGCTTGCCGATCTGGTCAGCGGAAATCTGACCGAATACACGGTAACCTTTGATTTGAACGGTGGAGTTGCTGCTGAGGGTTATCAAGCTTCGATCAAGGTTCCCGGCGGATCGGTCGTTCCGTTGAGCATTCCCACCAAGGAGGGACATACCTTTTTGGGATGGTACACGGGTGAAACAGCGGTTGACGGCATCTTTACGACCACCACACCTGTCAAGGATGACGTTGCGCTGATTGCAAAATGGCAGATCAACACTGTGACAGTCACGTTTCAGGATTATTATGGAGCCTCTCTAAAAGTGGAGACGGTTGATTACGGAACGGCAGCAACCGCTCCGACGGCTCCCACTGTGGACAAGTTTTATTTTAGCGAGTGGGATCAGGATTTTTCGGCGGTGAAGGAGGATTTGACTGTAAAGGCAATCTATCTTCCCAATACTTACACACTGACCTACAACACCAACGGCGGCAGCGAGATGGCGAACGAGGTGTATTACGTGGGTGACATTCCCGTCAGACCTGCGGATCCGACCAAGGAAGGACACTTTTTCATCGGTTGGTATTCGGATGAGGCTTGTGTCAACGAATATCTGTTTGATCGCGCTTTTACAGAGAATACAACCTTGTATGCCCGTTTTTCGGAGAGCATTCCGATTTACGATGCCGATGATTTGAGGGCGATCGGCAATGATTCGTCGGCCAAATATTATCTTGCCAACGACATCGATCTCGGCGGCGAGCAATGGACACCCCTTTGGTATTTTGCCGGCGAGCTCAACGGCGAGGGACACATGATCCACAATTTCACGGTCTCGTCAAACGAGTATCTGGCAGGCTTTTTCACAAGCAATTCGGGAACGATCAAAAATCTGACCTTTTCGGATTTCGTTTTTTCAGTTTCTTCCGAGTCGGAAACCTTCACTGCGGGCGCGATCGTCGGCAGCAACAGCGGAACAATTGAGAATTGCCATGTGAAGGATGCGTTGTTGTCTTATAGCTATTACAAGAAAGCCACATCCGGTAATTATGAGGTGAATGCCGGCGGATTGGTGGGAAACAATGGCGGTACCGTTTCCGATTGTACGATTTCTGCAGAAATGAACGGAAAGGTGGAAATCTATGTTGCTGGTAGTGCCACTTATAGTGATAGCTTAACTGCGGTATCTCACCTATTTGTTGGTGGAATTGCAGGTGGAAATTCCGGAATTTTGAACAATGTCGTTGTAAATAGCACGATGTCTTTTTCGAGTGTTGCATATGGAACTAATACTCATCCCTATGTTTCTGGTGGTGTAATTGGATATTCTGCTTTGTACATAGGCGGTGCTGTTTCGCAAAACAGTGGAACGATTTCCAACTGTCGAGCGGAAAATGTGTTGGAGGGTACGGCAAACCCAAGTGGAGAAGATGGTCGCTGTGGAATTTGGACCGGCGGCTTTGTGTATCACAACACGGGTACGATCGCTACGTGCTCCGCAACCGGCAGCATCACGGTCGTGTCGACCAATTTCCGCCAGGCAAATGTCGGCGGCTTTGTTGAGAAAAACAGCCAAAAAATCAGTAACTGTCACACGGATGTTTCCATTACGGTGAACTCTGCGGCAAAAGCAGATGACAACACCGGCGGTTTTGCGGCAACCAATGCGGGAACCATTACGTCTTGCTATACAAGCAGCAATATCACGACTTCCACTCAGGGAAGCATCGGCGGATTTGTGGGAGCGATGGCAAGTGGCGCAAGCGTTTCCAAGTCCTTCTGCACGGGTGATATTTCGTATACCAATTCCAATGCCAAGGTTGGATATTTTGTGGGAATCGCCAATGACGGCAGTACGATGTTCAAGGATTATTACAACAGCGCAATGGTTGTAAAGAACAACGACACCCCCGTCACTCCCGCCAACACCGACGGCACGGGAGCAAGCGTGGCGGCACTGCAAGGTACCGATCTGTTGGTGGAAACGCTGACTTGGTCTGCTGATATTTGGGATTTTGTTGTAGGAAACTATCCCACGTTGAAGTGAAAACGAAATACGGAGGTTGAATGTTTATGCAAATCAAATGGAATTTGATTTTGAAAAGTGCTATCATGCTGGTTTGCTCTCTGATTTTGCTGTCGATCGTTTTCGCACCGAATCTTTCCATGGTGGTGCAGAGAATCGATGAGGATACCGAGAGCGTTCCTTTTGATGTTTATCTGATCAAATCGGTCAGTTCTTCGCTGCCTTCGGACATGGCATACGTTGAGGACGATATTTTTGGCGGATGGAAAAACATGAATCTTTTCGACTTTGCCAAAAACAGTCTGGATGCTGCCGAGGTTTTTCAGGCAAAGATCGAAGAGATCGAGGAGATAGAGAAAATGTTTGAGGAGGAAGAGAAACTGTATACGGAGGAAGGGTATTTGCTGTCACAATACCCGTACGATAAGATCGTTTCCATGAAAACCAATTGTATGCTTGCAAAGGTTGGGTGCTATATTGCTGGAATCGGGAGTTATCTTGTGTTTTTTTGCTTCATCCTTTATGCGATCTGTATGGGAATTATGTTGATCGGGGCTTTGGTGGCCAAGGAGAAAGACCGCCCGCAGCTGATGAAAAGCAAGATGACTTTTGGTTGGAGTCTTGCCCCCTATGTTTTTTTGATTCTTACCCAGGTCTTCGTTGCCGGGGCGGTGAACGAGATTCTCTTTATGGGAGGAGCCGGATATATCTACCGTTTGGTATTCAGCGGCGGTATGCATTGTCTGATCCCGATCGTTGCGGTGTTTTTGATCTATCATATCTCTTGCTATGTGATCGACCAAAAGACCGCTTGGTGAAAAAACGATCTTTCGGGGGCTGTTTCTTACAGTCCCCGATTTCTATGCTTTTTGATTGAAAAAATAAAAAAGTTTTCAAAACCTATTGCAATTTGAAAAAAAATGTGATATAATACTGATGTTTGCCGCGCGTGACGCGGTTCTCTGATGTCAAAGAACATCAAATTTTGGAAAAGAGGTACATGAAGATGAAAGACGGAATCCATCCTAATTACCAAGTCTGCAAGATCAGATGTGCTTGCGGCGAGGTCGTTGAAACCAAGTCCACCAAGGGCGGCGATCTGAGAGTTGATATCTGCTCCAAGTGCCATCCCTTCTTCACCGGTAAGCAGAAGTTTGTTGACGCCGGCGGACGTGTTGACAAGTTCAAGAGAAGACTCGAAAACTTCAAGAAGTAATTCTTGGCTTTGGTTTCTGATAAACGGGCGACCTGCGCGATTTGCGACGAGGCTCGCCCGTTTTTCGTTAACATATACGCGGAATGCCTCTTTTGAAAAAACAGGTACAAGAGAAAAAGAAGCAAAAAAGAGAAGTGGCGTATGTGGGATTTTTGCAGGAGGACTTGATGGAATACCAAGCGACAAAGGCGGTTCTGGTTGGTCTTTGCACCGACGAGAGCAGCGCTGAAGAGTTGGAAAAAAGCATTGACGAGCTGGAGCGTCTGTTGGACACTGCCGGCGGTGTTTGCCTTGCCAAGCTGATCCAAAACAAGGACAAGCCCGATCCGCGCACCCTGATCGGCTCGGGAAAGGTGCGCGAGCTGGCGGCGATTTGTGTGGGGAACGACGTTGAGCTGGTCGTCTTTGACGAGGAGCTTTCCCCCTCGCAGATCCGCAATCTCGAGGATGAGATCGGAAACGACGTGCGCGTGATCGACCGCTCGATCCTGATCCTGGATATTTTCGCGCTCCACGCGGTCAGCCGAGAGGGAAAGCTGCAGGTCGAGCTGGCACAGCTCAAATATACCGCACCCCGACTCACGGGACAGGGAAAGGACCTGTCGCGTCTTGGAGGCGGTATCGGTACGCGTGGCCCGGGTGAGAGCAAGCTCGAATCGGACCGACGACACATGAAGCACCGTATCGTTGCGCTCGAGGAGGAGCTACGCGTACTCGACAAGAACCGTCAGACCATGCGCGCCGCGCGTGACCGCAGCGGAATTCCGAAGATCGCGATCGTGGGCTACACCAACGCGGGAAAATCGACGCTGCTCAACCGTTTGACCGACGCGGGGATCCTTGCCGAGGACAAGCTCTTCGCGACGCTTGACCCCACCACGCGCAAGTTTGAATTGCCGTCGGGCGAGAGCGTGCTTTTGACCGATACGGTCGGATTTATCCGCAAGCTGCCGCACCATCTCATCAAGGCATTCAAATCGACGTTGGACGAGGCGGTCTATGCCGTCGTTCTGATGATCGTGGTGGACGTTTCGGATCCCGAATATGCCTCTCAAATGGAGGTGACCGAGCGCCTTTTGGGCGAGCTGGGCGCGGCGGGAAAGCCGACGCTTTACGTCTTTAACAAATGCGATCTCGGCGCGGCGGGACTTCCCTCGATCGGTGTTCCCGCGGAGCACACGCACACGGTGGCGGTCTCGGCACATACGGGACAGGGAATCGAGCGCCTGGTGGAGCTTCTGCAGGAGATCTTGCACGCAGGCAAGCGCCGCGTGGTCTTTCAGATCCCCAACAGCGAGGGGGGCGCGTTGAATACGCTTTATCAAAACGCGACGGTGGAGGACGTGGAATACGGCGCGGAGGGAATGCGGGTGACCGCGATCGTTGACGCAAAGATCCACGGCATGCTCAAGAGATTCGATCCCGATTGGAAGGATCCGGAGGAATTTTGACAACAAGTTTTTGGAAAGGTATCAAAAACGATGGCAGACGCAGTTTTATATACGACGCTGGAGCATGAGGGCGAGGCGGAATTCGTTGAGAAAAAATCGGTGTTTATCGGCCACGCGATCCCCGTCAAAAGCGAGGAGGAGGCACAGGCGTATATCAAAAAGCAAAAAAGCGCGTACATGGACGCGCGGCATAACGTGTGGGCATATCTGATGAAGGGCGAGATCGTTGCGCGCTATTCGGACGACGGAGAGCCGCAGGGAACGGCAGGCGTTCCCGTGCTCGACACCGTTCGGAAATCGGGTGTGACCGATGCCGTTGTGGTGGTGACGCGTTATTTCGGCGGTATTTTGCTTGGTGCCGGCGGGCTCGTCCGTGCCTATTCACACACGGCGAAGCTGGCGCTCGAGGCGGCGAATATCATCACCTATGAGCAATACACCGTTCTGGAGCTGCTTTGCTCCTATTCGGATTATCAGCGCTATCTTGCCGAGCTTCCGCGCTTCGGCGCGATCACCGACGACACCGAGTTTTCGGATCGCGTCCGATTGGTGTTTGCGGTGAAGGACTGCGTTGTGGAGGATCTGTTCCGCTTTGTTCAGGAGCTGAGTGGCGGACGGGATCAGGCAAAGGTGCTTGGCAAACGGTTTGATTATCGATAAAGATAGGCTCGAACGTCATGACGTTCGAGCCTGCTTTTATGAGTGCTTCCGACCTGCGGTTTTGCGGATGCGTCCGTAGACGAAAATGGCGAACAGCGGGAAGAGCATTCCCACAAGCATACCGATCTTCATTCCAAGCTGATCGGGAGAGAGTGCGATGCTCTGCGCGAGGGATTGTGCTGCGGGATTTGCCGCAACGGCATCGGTGATGATGCCGACCAGCTGCGGTCCGACCGATGCGCCAAGGTCACCGCCCGATGCCATGATGGCAAAGATGAATACACCGCCCGCGGGGAAGCGCTCGGAGGCGACGATGAGCATACCCGGCCACATCATTGCCGTACAGAGACCTGTCAACGCACAGGCGACAAGCCCCACTGCGGCAATGCTTGAGAGTGCCGCGGTCAGATAGCAGACGGTCGCGCCGACTGCCGCCCAAACAAGCAGCTTTTCGATGCTTTTTCCGTATTTTCCATAGAGCGTGCGTCCGAGTCCGAGCATGATGCCAAACATTGCCACGCCCAAAATGTCTCCCCATACCTTGGGAATTCCGATCGCTTGCTCCAGATAGCTCGAGCTCCACTGAGCCATCGTGCATTCCGAGGCTCCGCCGAGGAAGATCGCGATGATGCAAAGCCACACGCCCTTGTTCTTCAGCAGAGTCAAAGCGCCCGAAACGCGCTCTGGCGTTTCCATTTGAGGAATTTGCGCGCCGCAGAACAAAATTGCCGCAACGAGAGGGATCAAGGAGAGCAGCAGGACGAGCAGGTTCCAGGTTTGTGCGCCGAACGCCAACAGATAGAGCGTGCTGATCGGAACGAGAAACACCACACCCCAGGCATAGATCGAATGCAGCTTGCTCATCTCTCGCTCGGGATTCTTTGCGGGGATCGCCGCGATGACGGGGCTGATCAGAACCTCGACGAGTCCGCCCGACGCAGAGAAGATCACCGTTCCCAAAACCAGACCGAGATACACGTTGTTGGGGAAGAGATAGGGTGAGGCTGCATACAGCAAAAGACCGATCACCGTCAGTACGGGAGTCAATTTGACGGTTTTTGGAATGTTGAATTTGTGAGAAAAGAAGGAGAAGATCAGATCTACCGCCAGCTGAGTGCAGAAGTTGATCAGCACCAGAAGTCCCAGGAGTGAATAGGAAATCTGATAGAGTGAGCGAAAGGTCAGAAACAGGATCGGCGGCAGATTGGATACGATCGCCATGGAAACGTTTGTGGCGTAGCAGGCAGCTTTGACGCGCCGATAGGGATTGTTCATGAGTCAGAATCCTCCGAAAGTTGATAAGAACCTAACAAGTATAACATAAAACCATAAAAAATGCAAGTTTTTTGCAGAGAAAAAAGTGTTTTTTCGTATTTTTGCGTATATTATTTATATAAGAGCTTTTGTTGGGAGGTGCTATCTTGGGAAGCGTATGTGAAATGTTTTTGGAGCGTGAGAAGAACACGCTTTCTCCCTATGCTTTTTTGACTGCAAACACCAAGGGGCGCGACAAGGATTACGTTCCGTGTGATATGCGAACCGAGTTTCAGCGCGACCGTGACCGCATCATTCATTCGCAGTCCTTTCGCCGTCTGATGAACAAAACGCAGGTCTTTTTGGCACCGGCAGGAGATCATTACCGTACGCGCTTGACGCACACCCTGGAGGTCTCTCAGATCGCGAGGATCATTGCGCGTGCATTGCGACTGAACGAGGATCTGACCGAGGCGGCGGCCTTGGGACACGATCTGGGACACACGCCCTTCGGACATTCCGGAGAGGCGGCGATGCAGGAGTTCTTTTCCAAGGATTTCACGCATTACAAGCAAAGCCTTCGTGTGGTCGAAAAGCTGGAAAACGACGGAAACGGCTTGAATCTGACATGGGAAGTGCGCGATGCGATCGTGAATCATACCGGCAAATGCATGGCATCCACGCTGGAGGGCGTTGTGATCAAGTATGCCGACCGGATCGCCTATATCAACCACGACATTGACGATGCCTGCCGCGCGGGGATTCTTGCCAAGGAGGACATTCCGAGGGATCTTTGCGAGATCCTGGGAGAGACGCACAGCAAGCGGATCAATACGATGGTATCCTCGGTCATTCTGGCGAGCACCGACAAAAACGAGATCCGGATGTCACCCGAGGTGCAGGATGCAACCGACCGCTTGCGAGCCTTCATGTTCGAGGCGGTCTACACCAATTCCGTGGCAAAGGCACAGGACGGCAGAGCCAAGGAAATGCTGGGACAGCTGTTTGCGCATTTTGTGAAGCATCCCGAGCAAATGCCGGAGCTGTATCAGAGAAATATGGCGACGGACGGCATCGGACGCTGTGTTTGTGATTTCATTTCCGGAATGACCGACCGTTATGCCATAGAGACCTATAAGGAATTGTTTATTCCGAGAGGATGGAGTAATTAACGATGAGATTTTCCGAAAATTTTATACAGGAGGTCGTGGACAGGACCGATATCGAGGAGCTGATCGGCCGCTACGTGGAGCTGAAGCGACAGGGGGCCAATTTGTGGGGACGTTGTCCGTTTCACAGTGAAAAGACCCCCTCGTTTTCGGTCTCTCCCGCCAAAAGAATGTTCTTCTGCTTTGGATGTCATGCCGGAGGCTCGGCGATCACGTTCGTGCAGAAGGCCGAAAATCTGGATTTTCCGGAGGCGGTGGAGTATCTTGCCAACCGTGCAGGCCTTCCGCTCCCCAAGGAGAGCGAGGCTGACAACGGAAGGACGGGTGTGTCGAGAAAGCGCGTTCTCGAGATGAATCTCGAGGCGGCAAAGTTTTTCCGCGCCTGTCTGTTTGACGAGCGGCTTGGTGCCGAGGGAATGAAGTATTTCCACGAGGATCGCGGGCTTTCCATGGCAACCATCAAGCACTTCGGTCTTGGATTTGCGCCGAGCAGCTTTCAGGCGCTCACCGACCATATGCACCGCTTGGGATACACCGACGACGAGCTGATCGCCGCATGCCTTTGCGGAAAAAGGCAGAAAACGGGAAGAGCATATGATTATTTTCGCAACCGTGTGATGTTTCCCATCATTGATACGTCGGGAAACGTGGTCGCCTTCGGCGGACGCGTGATGGACGACAGCAAGCCGAAGTACCTCAACTCCTCGGATACGCCGGCATTCAAAAAGAGCAAGCATTTGTTTGCGCTCAATTTCGCAAAGAATCACTGTGCTCAGCAGGCGATCCTGTGCGAGGGATATATGGACGTCATCGCCCTGCACGCGGCGGGCTTTGAGTATGCCGTGGCAACTCTCGGAACGGCGATCACGCCCGATCATGCTCGCGTATTTTCCAAATATACCCAAAAGGTCGTGATCTCATACGACTCCGACGATGCCGGCCAGAATGCCGCGAACAAAGCGATGCGCATTCTGGGAGAGGTCGGGATGGAGGTGCGGGTGCTCAAGCTGAACAATGCCAAGGATCCCGATGAATACATCAAAAAATTCGGCCCCGACAAGTTCCGTCAGGTGCTTGAGCAGAGCAAGACGGGCTTTGACCACAAATCCGAGCGGATTCTTTCCAAATACGATCTCAGCGTTGGTTCGGAAAAGATCAAGGCATCCTCGGAGATCTGTGCACTGATCGCGGAATATTGGTCTGCGGTGGAGCGCGAGGTCTATCTGGCCCAGGCATCAACGCTTTTGGGACTCCCGACCGAGGTGCTGAAAAATTCGGTGGAGCAGATCCGCCGCAAGCAAAAGAGAGCCTATGAGGCAAAGCAGAGCCGTGAGGCGATGGCTTCGGTCAAAAACTTCGGCGACCGCATCAATCCCGATGCGGCAAAGGATCCGAGAGCGGTTTCTGCCGAGGAAACGGTGCTGGGACTTCTTTTGATGAAGGAGGAATACCGCAACGCCGTGGATCGGGGAGAGATCGTTCTGTGCGAGGATGATTTCGTTACGGATTTTCACAGAAGAGTCTTTTTGGCCGTGATGCGGATGCATCGCAGTGACGGAGGCTTGCGTTACGAGCTCCTCGGAGCGGATTTTACACCCGATGAAATGGGTAGAATCGAAAAAACAGAGATCGCACGTCAGCAGCTTTTGCAAAACGGACCGGAGGTGCTTCGCTCTGCAGTGGACGTGTTGAAGGACGCGAGAAAAAAAGAAACGGTGAAAAGCGCTTCTTTGGACGAGAAAATTGCGTATTTACGTGAAAAACAAGCAAAACTACATAAAGGAAAGGTAGATAGAACATGAAAAACACGGAGAAGGAATTGATGATCGAGGAGTTTGACGAGGCGGCGATCGAAAAGAGCGAGGAAGAAAAAAAGCACAGCATGGACCAGCTTTTGGAAAAGGCCAAGAAGGGAAAGCTTTCTGCCGATGAGATCGACGAGGCGATGGAAACGCTGGATTTTGACGCGGAAAGTCTGGACAAGCTGTATGAAACCTGTGAGGATAACGGAATTTCCTTTGATGAGGGAGAGATCTCCAACGAGGAAATGAGCGCCATCGAGAGCGAGGTCGAAAGCTTTGGAGCCGGCGAAAATATGGAACGGATCCTGGAGCAGGAGGGTCTTGCCATCGACGACCCCGTTCGCCTTTATCTGAAGGAGATCGGAAAGGTTCCGCTGCTCACGAATGAGCGCGAAAAGGTGCTTGCCGAGCGCATGATGGCAGGAGACGAGGCGGCGAAAAACGAGCTGGTCGAGGCGAATCTTCGACTCGTCGTCAGCATTGCGAAGAGATACGTCGGACGCGGAATGTTCTTCCTGGATCTGATCCAGGAGGGTAACCTCGGTCTGATGAAGGCGGTCGATAAGTTCGACTATACCAAGGGATACAAGTTCTCGACCTATGCGACCTGGTGGATCCGTCAGGCCATCACCCGTGCAATCGCAGATCAGGCGCGTACCATCCGCATCCCGGTCCACATGGTGGAAACGATCCACAAGGTGTCGCGTTATTCGCGTCAGATGCTGCAGGAGCTCGGACGCGAGGCAACCCCCGAGGAGA
Organism: Eubacteriales bacterium; assembly: GCA_045534435.1. Classification (GTDB taxonomy): domain Bacteria; phylum Bacillota; class Clostridia; order Oscillospirales; family CAG-272; genus UMGS1865. The sequence continues at coordinate 15,855 of JAZSJS010000135.1, read as the reverse complement.
TCGGCGAAAAGATGGGCATGAGTGCCGAAAAGGTGCGTGAGATCATGAAGATCGCGCAGGAGCCCGTGTCGCTGGAGACTCCGATCGGAGAGGAAGAGGACAGCCATCTGGGAGACTTCATCCCCGACGATGACACCCCCTCGCCGGCAGAGGCGACCTCCACCAATATTCTGCGTGAGGAGCTGGAAAAGCAGCTGCACACTCTGACGCCCCGTGAGGCACACGTCATCAAGCTTCGTTTCGGACTTTACGACGGCAGAACCCGCACCTTGGAGGAGGTTGGAAAGGAATTTGACATCACGCGTGAGCGTATCCGTCAGATCGAGGCCAAGGCCTTGCGCAAATTGCGTCATCCCAGCCGTGCAAGACATTTGAAGGGATTTATGGAATAAAGTTTGGTTTTATTTTATAAAAAAAACATTCGAAATTGTTTGAAGTGCCAAAAAAAACGTCAAAACAACAAAAAAGAATTGCGTTTGTTTGTGCAGTGTGATGTCAAATTGTGAACATGAAATGTCAAAAGTGAAAACCGATCGCTTTTTGCACAATTTCGTTACAAAAAATTCACTTGACATATCATAAAAAATGGTGTAAAATATACTAGTATAAATATGCGCCTATTCCCAAGCTCTTTTAGTGTGGAGTACGCTCAATTTTCTGGAGGAATCAAAATGAAAAAAAGACTGGTCTGTTTGGTTCTGTGTCTTGTGATGCTCATGACCTCGGTTTTGGCGGGTTGTTCGAAAAAGGACGATGAGTCGGCAACCGACGACATCAAGAACAAAGCATCCGAGAGTGCAATGACATTGACGATGTGGATCGTTTCCGAGGAAAAGGTCGCACCTGCAACTGCCGCTGCCGTCAGCGCGCAGATCAATGCAGTCACCAAAGCCAAGTTCAAAACCCAGCTCGTCATCAACTATCTGACCGAGGATGAATACAAGAGCACCTTGGAAAAGACGATTGCAGCCTATGAGGCAGGCGGCGGAGCTGTCGCAGATACTCCCGTGGCTCCCGGCCCCGAAAAGGAGACCGAGACCGGAGGAGAGGTGACCGACGAGACCGAAACCAACGAATGGGGTATGACGGTCATCAAGTATCCCGAGTTGCTTGCAAACCAGGTGGACATCATCTACATTTCCGGTGAGGATATGTACATCGACTTCATCGACAAGGGATGGCTCGCCGAGCTTGACACCGAGCTTTCGGGTGCTTCCAAGAAGATCAAGGAGTATGTTTCCGCGACTCTGCTCTCGGCAGCGAAGCACAACGGTACCACCTATGCGCTCCCCAACAACCTTGTCATCGGTGAGTATACATACATGCTTCTGAACAAGGACCTGATGAAGAAGTACAATCAGCACGCATATGCCGAGAAGGGCATGATCGACGGCTTCTACAACGAAAATCTCTATTCCTTCCTCAACCTCGTTTACCTGTTTGAGAAGGACGTGATCCCGGTGGATGCAAGCTACGACGAGTGTCTGGATCTCCTGGCACACTATTGGTCGCTTGACTCCGAGACCTACGAGATGCTGGATGAGTTCTCGGTCTTCGGTGCTTATTACAAGAAAATCGAGGAGCTGAACCGCGGCAGCGCGATCCTCGGCTTTGACAGCCTGTTTGCAGATCCCGATTTCACTGCAGACTACCTGAAGCTGAACGAGTTCCGCTTCAAGGATTACTTCCGTCAGACCGGTGCAGCGGAGACGCGTACCGCAGGAGTAGCCGTGAAGTTCGTCAACGGCGATTCCACGATCATGACGAAGAATGAGTATATTGATGAGAACGGTGTTGCTTACTATCCCGTCATCGTAGGCTATCCCACCGCTGCTTCCGAGGATATTTACGGCAATATGTTCGGTGTTTGTAAGTATTCGAAGAGCGTTTCCCGCAGTATGCAGATCATTACCTATATGAATACCAACGCAGATTTCCGCAATCTGCTTCAGTACGGTGTGGAGGGTGTTCACTATACGGTGGCGACCGATGAGAACGGTGTGAAGACCGCGACTCGTCTCAACTCCGATTACATGATGGACATCTACGCAACCGGTAACGCATTCCTCTCCTACATCGACGTACAGGCAGGCATGTCGAAGGACATCTGGGAGAACGGTAAGGTTCAAAACCGCGACTCCTTGGTCGATCCTTTGCTCGGCTTGCAGATCGGCAACCATGCCGCAAGCACGGCGCCCTCGGCTGACAATTCCGTCACCCTGGATGCAACCGGCTATAATGTCACTTATTCCAGCGGATACTCCAAGGATGTGTTCAGCCAGAACGAGACGCTCAAGGCTTGGATCGAGGAGTGTGACAAGGCAGGAAAGGGCATTTATGTGTTCAGCACCGCCCAGACCGACAACCTCTATCTGAACGCAACCTACTACGTATATAATAACAATCTGTCCAAGGGCGTTTCCTTCAAGGTGGAAGACAAGCGCGTGATGGGCAAGCAGTTGGATGAAAAGACAGGCAAGGAGGTTGAGGTGCAGACTGATTTGGACTTCATTCTGACCTACGCCGACGCATCCGGTGCATCCTCTTATGAGCTTTCTGTGGTCAATATCTACACCAAGGCCGACAACCAGTTTGAATTGAAGTGCAAGGTGAACGATGCGAACACGCCCTTGCAGATCAAGGATTTCGGCGGTGCTCTGAACTTTGATCTCTTCCACACCGAGATGTATTCCATCGACGGCTATTTCAACATCAGCAAGCCCGCAGTTCTGAAGAACGACGTTCTGAACGCTTGGTTCGAGGAGTGCGATTCCAAGATCACGGGTAAGCAGGCCGCAAGCTTTTTGATGAAGGACAGAAAAGAGGTTGGCGACAAGGCAGTGTATACCTTCGTGGTTTACCGTGCGAACCTCAAGCTGGTGACCAATCTCAACATCGTTCCTTCCGGAAACAAGAACGAGCTCAATCTGAAGTTCTACTATTCCTACGGTGAGGATATGCTCAACGAGATTTCCGATCCGAACTACCTGCTGGAGTATATCCACGTAACGGTAGATAAGAATACCGAGGTCACCACGACTGTGGTCAATTTGGATAAGATTGAGAAGTATACGCTCGAGACGAGCGGCAATCCCGAATTCGAGCTGTTCGGCAATCTCGACACCGAGCTGGTCAAGTTCATGGAAAAGCTGAACGACAACATCGCAGGTGAGAACGGTATTTTGGAGAAGAAGTTCCAGGAATACTATCAGGAGTATAAGGCTGTTGCAAACAACAACGAAAGCACACCCGCTGACGTTGAGGCGGCTTTGAACACGGCGATCGACAAATATGAGCAATTGGTTGCTGAGATCAGCTTGCTGCTTTCGACCGGAGAGGAAGCTCCTCTGTACAATCAAGCAAACTTCCCGACGCTCTTCGACACGCTCAAGAACGAGTGGAAGTACGTCAACGACAACCGCTTTGACAACGAAAGAACCTCGAACCTCACCGAGATTCATCTGTACGTACAGTTTATCACGAACTATGAGAAGCAGCCCATCATGTGGCTCAATGAAGAGACCATGAAGATGGAGGAGGGACGCTTCCAGGGCAGAGAGGATTTCGTATATTACGATTCTCCTTTCGCAGTATATTACTCCTGGATGTCGGCCTACGGCTATCTCCCCAAAGAAAAGAAATAATCCGAAAAGAGGCTGTCTCAAATCCGAGACAGCCTCACTTTTTTGCGAAAGCTTTTTGGGAATTTTCTTTTATCCTCTTGAAAAATGCAGCGTATTGTGATACAATAGAGCATATGTTATGAAAGCAAGAGGAAAAACACATGTTTGGCGAACAAAAAGTATCATATTCCGGTGTGCAGCCCAGCGGAAATCTGACGATTGGAAACTATCTGGGCGCGATCAGGAATTTTTCTACTTATTCTGAAGAATATAAAACCTTTTATTGTGTGGTGGATCAGCACGCTATCACCGTCAGACAGGTGCCCGCGGAGCTTCGCCGCCGCACCTATGAGACGCTGGCGCTTTATATGGCGTGCGGATTGGATCCCGAAAAGAATACGCTTTACGTCCAGTCGATGGTGCCCGAGCATACCGAGCTTGCATGGATGCTCAACTGCTTCACGATGTTCGGAGAGCTTTCGCGCATGACGCAGTTCAAGGACAAGAGCGCAAAGCATGCCGACAACATCAACGCGGGTCTTTTCACCTATCCCGTTCTGATGGCATCGGATATTTTGCTGTATCAGACCGACGTGGTTCCCGTCGGAATTGACCAGAAGCAGCACGTCGAGCTTTGCCGTGATATTGCAGAGCGCTTCAATCAGCTCTATCCGGATACCTTCACGGTGCCCGAGCCGATCGTCGCACGCAGCGGCATGAAGATCATGTCTTTGGCAGATCCGACCAAAAAAATGAGCAAATCCGATGAAAATGCCAATGCGGTCGTATATATTCTCGATGACCGTGACACAATTATTAGAAAGTTCAAGCGCGCGGTAACCGATTCGGGCTCTGAGGTGCGTTATGCCGAGGATAAGCCGGGTGTGAGCAATCTGATGAGCATTTATTCCTGCTTCACGGGCAAGAGCCCGGAGGAGATCGAGCGCGAGTTCTGCGGCAAGGGCTACGGTGACTTCAAGCTTGCCGTCGGAGAGGTGACGGCGGATGCGTTGGCACCCGTACAGGAAAAATACCACGCACTTCTTGCCGACAAGGCGGCACTTGAGGCGCAAATGAAGAAGGGCGCCGAGGAAGCGTCCTGGTATGCACGCCGTACGCTTTCCAAGGTCAAGAAGAAGCTTGGATTCGTACAGCTGCGCTGATCGGCTTTACATCAACAATCAGACAACGGAGGAAGGACAGAGAGGCCCCTCCGTTGTTTTTTTGTTGAGCTTTTGTGCAAAGGTGTTTGGTGTATGCTGTTGCTTGGTGCTTTGTTGAGCTTTGCCCTGTGTGTGGCCTGGATTCCGGGCGTGACTGCCTTGGCTTGGCGGATCGGTGCGGTTGACGTGCCTTGTGATTGGAGGAGAATGCATCGCAAGCCGATCCCGCGAGCCGGAGGAATTGCGATCTTTTTTGGCTTTTCCATCTCTGCCGCGGTATTTCTTGTACATTCTTCGTATCTGATCTCGCTTCTGTGCGGCGGTGCGTTGATGCTGGCGTTGGGCCTGGCGGACGATATGTTTTCTCTGCCGGCTTTTTTCAAGCTTTTGTTTCAGTTTGCGGTGGCAACGGCAAGCATCACGGCAAGCGGTGTGGTGTCCGAGCGCGTTGCCTTTTGGGCAATCCTTTGGGTGGTCGTTTTGACAAACGCGCACAATTTTATTGATGGCTTGGACGGCCTTTTTGCGGGATGTGCGGCAATTGAGGGTACTGCGCTTGGCGCGGTATTCCTCCTCCGCGGATCGATGCCTTTGGCAATGCTCTCCCTGTTTTTGAGCGCGTCTTGTCTTGGCTTTCGTTGCTTCAATCGCTATCCTGCCGGGATCTTTGCGGGGGATTGCGGATCCGGAACGGTCGGGTTTCTCTTGGGGATGCTCTCTTTGCCTTTGTTCGGTGCGGGGGAGAGCGTGTTTGCAAGCCTGTCGCCGCTGATGGTGTTTGCTTACCCGCTGACCGATCTTCTGACCGCCGTCATACGTCGGCTCTTGCGAGGGAAGAGTCCGTTTGCTGCCGATCGCGCCCATTTGCATCATCGCATCTGTGCGGTCGGGCTGACGCATCCTCAATGTGTCGCCATTCTGCTTTTGATCGCTGCGACGCTGAGCGTGGTGGGGGTGCTTCTCGCGGCAGAGGCTTCTCTCTTTTTCGCGAGCCTGGCTTGCGCCGCCTCCGCGCTTCTTTTGATTCGCCTCCGACACTTTATTGCCGATTGTCGATGAATTTGCGGTGCGAGCCTTGATTTTTGACGAAAAATGTGTTATGATAAAAGAAAAAAGCACTCGGATGGCCTTGGCGCTTCAGAATTGCCGAGGTTCTTCCGAGTCTGCTTTTCACGCTTCATTTCACGGAGGAAATTACATATGTATCCGTACGATCTCTTTTGGGGATTGGATTTGTACGATCTTTTGATCGCCGTCGGATTTTTCGCGGCGTTGATCTATTTTCGCCTGTGGGCGGACCGTCGCGCCTTGGTGGCGGAGCTGCAAAATTTGGTCATCGTTTCGGCACTTTGCGGCGTTCTGGGAGGCTTCTTTTCGGCAGCCCTCTTTCAATCATTTTATCATTACCTGGACGGAGCCGCGCTGACACTGTCACGGAACAGCGGATCGACCTTTTACGGTGGCTTGATCGGAGGTGCGGCGGTCTTTTCGGCGGTTTATTTTTTGGGCGGAAGGCTATTTTTGCGTAACGGAGCTGCCGCGCGAGGCTTCTTTCCCGTGTCCGAGATCGCGGCGGGCTCGATTGCATTGGCACATGGCTTCGGACGCCTTGGATGCTTGATGGCAGGCTGCTGCCATGGTGCGGTGACCGATGCGTGGTACGGTGTTTCCAACGTCGCCCTCGGAGCAAAAACCGTTCCGTTGCAGTTGCTGGAAGCCTTGTTTCTCTTTGGCTTGACCGTCCTTTTGAGCGTCCGTCTTTGGAAGGGGCAGAGAGGGAATCTGGGGCTTTATCTGATCGTATATGCGGTTTGGCGGTTCTTTCTCGAATATTTGCGTGCCGACGAGAGGGGGGCGACGCTGGTTCCCTTCCTGACACCCTCTCAGCTGATCGCTTGCTTGCTTGTTTTGGTCGGAATTGGTCTTTGGGTGCTTGAACACCGACTTGGCACAAAAAAAGAAGAAAAGGAGGGCTCGACGGATGCGTGAAAAGATCTGCCGTGTGACGCTGCTGCTTGGCGTGGTGGCGTTCGGACTTGTTTGGTATTTTGAGCCGACTTACGCACAGGACGAAGCGCTCCAAGCGCTTTTTGAGGGGATGGTGTTCCGCCTTTTGGGAAGTGTGGTCTTTCTTTCCCTGTGTTTGTATTTTCGTTACCGTCTCTTTCATTTGCCGCCTCGCTCCTCGTGGAAGGTTTGGCTGCCCTGTGTCGCGGTCGTGGTCAACAACCTGCCGATCCTGGCGCTTGCAAGGGGAGAGGCCCGGCTGGAGCGTTGGGATCTGCTGCCGCTTTTTGTCGCGGACGTGCTCCTGATCGGTATCTTTGAAGAGATTGCTTTTCGCGGCACTCTGTTTTTGGCGATCCTTGAGAAGCGGCGCGACAGCCGAAAAAGAATCTTTTTGACAACGGTCGTATCGTCCGCCGTGTTTGGATTACTACATCTTGCCAATCTTTTGGATGGCGCGGGTGTCGGCACGACGCTGATGCAGGTGGGATATTCCTTCCTCATCGGCGGGATGTGCTCGATCGTGTTGCTCAAAACCGGCAATCTTCTCATTCCGATCCTGTTGCACAGTGTTTTTGATTTTTGCGGAAAGCTTGTTCCCACGCTGGGGAGCGGGCGGATCTGGAACCTGCCCACGATCGTGATCACCGCCGTCTTGGCGGTCGTTGTGGCGGCATGGGAGATCTTGGTGCTTCTGCACGTCAAGCCGGAGGAGACCGAAAAATTCTATCCGACACCTTCGACAGATTCGGAGGAAGGGGAATGAAGGTGTTCCTCTCACAAGGTTGGATTTCATGAAAAAAAGAAAAGCCTTTGTCAACAGACAAAGGCTTTTCTTTTTTGGGGTGAGATATGGGATTCGAACCCACGACCTTCAGGGCCACAACCTGACGCGCTAACCAACTGTGCCAATCCCACCATGATCTGGCGTGCCTTGTGGGATTCGAACCCCCGACCTACTGCTTAGAAGGCAGTTGCTCTATCCAACTGAGCTAAAGGCACATAGACGGGAGAGCGCTTTCCGAATTGCTTCGGAAAGCAGCCCCTCTTTGGAGCGAGTGATGGGAATCGAACCCACGCGACCAGCTTGGAAGGCTGGGATTCTACCATTGAACTACACTCGCATATTCCTGTTTCTCAAGTACCACAATATTATATCACAGCACACCGTTTTTGTCAATAGGAAAATGAAAAAATTTTTTCATAAATTTTGATTTTTATCGGTTTTGGATGCTTGCTTTTTGTTTCGCCATATGTTATAATGTCTTATATCCAATCGATTGCGTAAAGGAGAAGAAGCATGTATACCAAGCACAGATGGCAATCGGACGTTTATTATAATTTCGGCTACGTCAAATATCTGCCGAAGGATTTTGACGAAACCAAAAAATATCCCTTGGTTTTCTTTCTGCACGGAGCGGGGGAGCGCGGAGACGATCTCGACAAGGCAATGTATAACGGCTATATGAAGCACGTCCGGGAGGATGGGCGCGAATATCCCTTTATTTTCATCGCACCGCAGTGTCCCGAGGGAAAATATTGGGGATGCTACACCGAGTCGCTCCTGGCGTTTTTGGACGATATTTGCGAAGAGCTGCCAATTGACCGCGACCGTGTGTATTTGACGGGTCTGAGCATGGGAGGCACGGGCGCATGGATGCTTGCAATGGCGGATCCGAATCGCTTTGCCGCGTTGGTCCCTGTTTGCGGAAGCGGAATCTATTGGTACGCCGGAGCGCTTGTGGATCTTCCCGTTTATATTTACCACGGAGATCTTGACGACGTGGTTCCGCTGAGCGAATCGATCTCGATGCTGAGCGCGATCCACAAGTGGGGTGGTCGGAAGGCGCAGATCAAGATCCTTTACGGTGTCAAGCACAACGCATGGAATGCCGCTTACAGTGACGACGAGCTGCTCGAGTGGATGCTCAGCCAAAGGCGAGCTCCTCAGACGGCTGAATAAAAAATCAACCTTTTTCGATTCACGAAAGGAGAATTCTTATGGCAAAAAATCCGATCAAAACGCTGAAAAGCGGGGAAACGCTCAGCTATTGCTGCTCTTGGGCAAGTCAGAACTTTGTGGCAAAGAACAAGGCGCTTGGCAAGGGTGCGAAGGCGGAGGACTTTTTCGGTGCGTTGGGCTCCAAGCTTGCACGCGCCGAAATGAACGAGGAGACGATCTTTGGAGAGGGTGGCTTTGCCGATCAGTTCCCCGAATTGCGCGGGGATCTCTATTTTGTGCTGGACGATGGCTGGGACGTGCCGTTCACGATCAATCCCGACGTCGAGATCCATATGTTCGGTTCGTTGGAAATTGATCCCGAGCGCTTTCCGTCCTTGCACGGTACTCCTGCCGAGCGTCTGCGTCAGTTGAACGAAAAAATCAAGGCACGCGGTTGGCGCGGCGCGGGGCTTTGGATCGCACCGCAGATCTCGGGAGAGAGATACGACGATCCCACATGGGACTATGCCAAGCACGAGGCATATTGGCGTGAGCGAATCCTGTGGTGTAAATATGCCGATATTCGCTATTGGAAGGTCGATTGGGGCAAGCATTCGGGCAAGGCAGAGTATCGGGAAATGATGACCCGTCTTGGTCATGAGCTCTTTCCCGAGCTGATCATGGAGCATGCTTGCTGTTTGGCTCCCGTCAACGGTGTGATTCCGGAGGGGAAGATCCGCTATGAGGATTTCCCGAAGATCGCGCGCATCCGCACAATCAGCGGCTTCAGCGATGCCTTCCGCTCCTACGACGTGACCGATGATATGTTATCCGCCACCTCCACGCTCGACCGTTTGTCCACCCTTTTGGAGACTGCGGTTGGCATCGTCAACTGCGAGGATGAGCTCTATATGGGCGCGGCGCTGGGATGCTCGGTGGGCATCATGCGCTCGGCATACGGCAAAAATCTCTTTCGGATGTGCACGCGCCTGGATGAGATCGATGCCACCGTCAAGTGGCAACGCGTAGCACCTCCGTTCGCGGGCGGTGAGGTCTTGCGCTCCGAGAAGGTTTTGGTGGATAGCTGCTATTATTCCGAAGAAGACACCTGGTTCTGTGATATCATGAACAAAACCGTGGAGCAGGCGGCGCCCGCCGTGATCGCGCGGAATACGCCTCTGCCGCTCGTGGAGAGCGATGAGCGTGCGCCGTTTGTGATCGCGTCGAAAAATCCGTCGGGAGCGTATTCTCTGGCGGCGATCCGCCGACGCATGGCGCTTGAGAATACGACCGCGCCCCGCGTCACCTGCTTTGCCGCAGATGCCGAGAGAGTCGGTATTTTCGGTTCGTTTGCCGATGTAACGCTCCAATTTGACCGTCCCGTAGCTTCGGTCACGGCGCAAAGCCTGATCAGAGGGGAGGCGCGGGTACTGGATGCCGCGGAGATCGTGCGCGGAAGCAGCGTCACGCTTTCGGGTGTGCTTCTCGCAAGCCTTGACACCGCCGAGGACAATTCCGAGAACGCCGTGATGCTGACGGTGGAGTTCGCGGAAAATTGACGATGGAAAAAGAATTACCGAAGAGAAAAAGCACTCGTTTGGAGAATTATAATGATAATACCTGTGGAGCCTATTTTTTGACAATATGCACTGAACACAGGAAACAAATTTTATCTCGCGTTATTGTAGGGGCGACGTCCTCGACGCCCCGCCAAACGATGCTTTCGATACATCGAACATGGTGGAATTGTTGCCATGTGGGGAAATTGCGGATAAATATATCAATCAATTAAATCACTTTTATAATGATACAAAAATTGTTCGATATGTTATTATGCCAAATCATATCCATTTGATGTTGCTTGTTTTTTCAAATGACGGGGCGTCGAGGACGTCGCCCCCTACAAAACAACATTCCATCGTTTCGCGTTTCGTTTCAACGTTCAAAAGATTTTGTAACAAAGAATACGGAAACAATATATGGCAAAGAAATTTTTACGATCATATCATTCGAAACGAAAAAGATTATGATGATCACGTAAAATATATTTGCGAAAACCCAATTCATTGGCATCTCGACAAATTGTATGCGGAAGAATGAGAATTGAGAATTTATATCGATCTATCATGAAAAGAAAGGGGAGAGCGGTTGCATGATTGAATTTGAGATCTGCCCAATGACGACAGATGCCGAAAAAGAAGAAAAAGGCTACGTACATTGGAAATCATGGCAAGAAACGTATAAAGGATTGATGCCTGATCATTATTTGAGTAGCCTCACCTTGGAAAAATGTATTAAGATGGCATTTCGGTTTCCTAAAAACACGCTTTTGCTAAAGGTCAATCATCAAACCGTCGGCTTTTCTTGCGTTGGAAACAGTTTGGATACAGAAGGCGCAAATGAACTTTTTGCGATTTACCTATTGAAAGAATACTATGGTCAAAAGTTGGGATATGAACTGTTAAAAAGAACCGTTTCATCTCTTGCCGATCGGCGACCTCTCGTTCTTTGGGTTCTGAGGGGCAATGATCGAGCGATCCGTTTTTACGAAAAATTTGGATTTGCGTTTAACGGAAATGAAAAAGTTTGTCCGTTTGGTATGGAGTTGCAAATGGAAATGAAGCAGGAATAAGATAACAGCAGGCAGATGATATCTGCCTGCTGTTATGTTTGTTATGGAAAATCTTTTTTAGGCGTTTGTTTCAATGCACGTGACCGACGTGGAACAGGTTCAAGAAGAACATGATGAGGTAGGTCAAAATTCCCGATGCGACCAGAAAGGTCAGGATCAACGCCAGAATTCTGACGGGAAGGGGATAGGATTTTTTTGTTTTCTTTGCCATGATAGCTTCCTTTCTTACCGTTACGGCAGCGGTACGCCGGTTGCCGGTACTTTTACTTTTTTCAGACTTTTCGCTCCGTCCGGAATCTGGGAAAGATCGGTCGTGGCGCGCACCAGCGTTTGCCCCTTTTTGAGTGACATCAACGTCGAGCCGCCCGAGGTGCGGGTTGCCATTTCGGGAATGAGCGAGGATTTGATGACGATGGCGCGGTTGTCCGAGGACACCAGCAGCACCTCCATCGGCGCCGTTTCATAGAATGCCGCGACGATGGGCGAGGACTTGGAAAATGCCGAGGTCAGCTTGCGGCGGTTGCCTGTGATCTCATAGGCTGCCGCGGAAATGCGCACGCCCTTGCCGTTGGCAAAGATAAAGACGAAATGATCCTTGGCGGGATATTTGTTCTGAATGTTCATCAAGACCGGCTTTTCGTCGGCGTCCATTTTCAGAACGACAGGCAGATAATCGCCCAGAGCCGATGCCTTCGTGGTGTCAAAATCGTCCGCCTTGGCGCGGTAGAGCTGACAGTGATCGGTGAGGAAAATGAGATTGTCGGAGTTTTCTCCGTCCATCAGATTCAAAATCTCGTCACCGTCCTTGCACTTCTGCTCGTCGTTGCCGCGCAGGGATTGGAAGGTGATCTTCTTGAAGTAGCCCTCGCGCGTCAGAACGAAGCGAGCGGCATATTTTTCCACGTGCTCTTCCTCCTGGTAGGCGGAGACCATGCTCACGGGGAGGATCTGCGAGCGGCGCGGCTGACCGTATTTCTTCTTGATCTCGGTGAGCTGTTGGATGATCAATGCCTTTTGCTTGAGCTCGTCCTTCAGAGTCTCCTCCATGTCGGCGATCTCCTGCTGAAGTCCCTCGATCTCGGAAATGCGGTTGAGGATATACTGTCTGTTCAGATTGCGCAGCTTGATCTCGGCGATATAGTTTGCCTGGATCTCGTCGATGTCAAAGCCCTTCATCAGGTTGGGGACGACGTCCTCCTCCAGCTCGGTGCGGCGGATGATGCGGATCGCCTTGTCGATGTCGAGCAGGATCTTTCCGAGCGCCAGAAGCAGGTGTAGCTTGTCCTTTTTCTTGCCCAGCTCAAAGGTCATCTCGCGACGCAGACAGTCAAGACGGAATTTGATCCACTCATGCAGAATTTCAATGATGCCGAGCGTCCGTGGGACGCTGTTGATCAGCACGTTGAAGTTGCACTTGAAGCTATCCTCCAAAGGAGTCAGCTTGAAGAGCTTGGTCATCAGCTTGTCGGGGTCGACGCCACGGCGCAGGTCGATGGTCAGCTTGAAGCCGTTGAGGTCGATCTCGTCACGGAAGTCGGTGATCTCCTTCAGCTTGCCCTCCTTATAGAGCGAGGTCAGCTTTGCGAGGATCAGCTCGATCGAGGTGGAGTAGGGGATCTGAATGATATCGATACAGTTGTTTTCCTTGTCGTAGACGTAGCGCGAGCGGATCTTGAACGAGCCCTGTCCGGTGGTGTAGATCTGCTTCATCTGCTCCTCGTCATAAAGGATCACACCGCCGCCCGAGAAATCGGGAGCCTTGACCAGCTCCATAAGCTTTTCCACCGAGAGATTGGGCTTGCGCAAAAGCGCAATGGTGCCGTCGCAGATCTCGGCGAGATTGAAGGAGCAGATGTCGGATGCCATACCGACCGCGATTCCCTTGTTGGGCATAACAAGGATATTGGGGAAGGTGGTGGGGAGCAGAACGGGCTCCTTGAGCGTGGCGTCGTAGTTATCCACCATATCCACGGCATTTTTGTCGATGCCCATGAAGAGCTCGGCGCAAATGCTGTCGAGCTTGCATTCGGTGTAACGCGCGGCGGCATATTTCATTTCTGAGGAATATTGCTTGCCGAACGAGCCCTTGGAGTCGATCAGCGGATGCAGAAGCGTCGCGTTTCCGCGTGTCAGACGCACCAGCGTTTCATAGATCGACGCGTCTCCGTGCGGGTTGAGCTTCATCGTTTGACCCACGATGTTCGCGCTTTTGGTGCGCGCGCCGTTGAGCAGTCCCATTTTGTACATGGTGTACAGAAGCTTGCGGTGCGCGGGCTTGAGTCCGTCGATCTCGGGGATCGCGCGCGACACGATGACGCTCATGACGTAGGGCATATAGTTTTTTTCAATGGTTTCGGTGATCGGCTGATAAACTACGGGGGCATAGACAATTTCTTTTTTTTCGTTCTTTTTCTTTTTCGCCATGCTTGGGTGGTGATCCTTTCGTTAAAGTGAAGATAAAAGCCTTGCTTGGCTGAGTCAATCGATCTTTTTCACCGTATGTGCCGCGGCGCGGATCATGCGGTTATAGAGTGCCAGTCCCATTCCCTCGGTGGGCGGCAGATGTGCATAAATGATGTCGGCATCAACGGCATCGGCTTCGCGCAATGCGGAAAACAGACGCTTTGCCTGTGTGACGGTATCGTCACGCGCGCCGACGGGGAAAAGACTTCTGTTTTGCAGCGAGGGAGTTTCCTCATCATAGCAGAGGATCGCACAATGTTCGTTTTTTTGTTGATTCTGTAAAAAGAGCAGAACCTTGTCTGCCGCACCGTCCAGAAGAACCAGCGGTGCACCGGGTGCATAATGACGGTATTTCATACCGGGGGATAGAGGACGCTCATCTGCTGAGAGTTGATGCGTGACCGCATCGGCAACCGTGACGTGATCGCAAACCATGCAGAGCGCATCGTAGGTGATGCCTCCCGGGCGCAGAAGCGTCAGGCGGTCACCGTCAAGCTTGACGATGGTCGATTCCAGACCGATTTCGCAGTCGCCGCCGTCCAGGATCATGTCCACCCGTCCGTCCAGATCGTGCGCCACGTGCGCGGCGGAGGTGGGGGAGGGCTTTCCCGAGAGATTGGCGGAGGGGGCTGCGATCGGGAGTCCCGCTTGCGCGATCAACGCGCGCGCAACGGGATGAGAGGGGCAACGCACGGCAACCGTATCCAATCCTCCCGTGACCTCTCGCGGGATGATTTCCCGTTTGGGTAGGATCACGGTGAGAGGGCCCGGCATGAATGCCTTTGCCAAGCGGTAATATGTATCGTTCGGGACGGCGTAGTGTTCGGCGTCCGCGGGATTTGCAACGTGAATGATGAGCGGATTGTCGGAGGGACGGCCCTTGGCTGCATAGATCTTTTTTGCCGCGCCGGCATCGGTTGCGTCTCCGCCCAAGCCGTAGACCGTTTCGGTCGGGAAAACCACGAGTCCGCCGTGACGTATGATTTCGGCGGCGCGCATCAGGTCGTTTTTCTGCGACTCGAGGCTTGTGATCTTGACGTATTCGGTTTGCAAAAAAACACCTCGCTTTCGTGGAAAAAGGATTCAGCCTTGTTGCTTCAGCCGTTCGGCTGTCTGCGCGGTGGCAAGCGCATCGATCATCGCGCCGATGTCACCGTCAAGGAAGGAGTCGAGCGAATAGAGCGTCAGTCCGATGCGATGGTCGGAAACGCGGTTTTCGCGGTAATTATAGGTGCGGATGCGCTCGCTTCGGTCACCCGGGCCAACCTGCTGGCGGCGGTCGGAGGCGATCGCCTCGCTTTGCTCGCGGCTTGCGCGGTCATAGAGAATGGCGCGCAGCATTTTGAGTGCCTTGTCTTTGTTTTTGAACTGACTGCGCTCCTCCTGACATTCCACCACGATTCCCGTGGGCTTGTGTGTCAGACGGACTGCGGATTCGGTCTTGTTGATGTGCTGACCGCCCGCACCGCTTGATTTGCAGGACTCAAAGACGAGGTCTGCGGGATTGATGTCGATCGAGACGTCCTCGACCTCGGGGAGCACCGCCACGGTGGCGGTGGAGGTTTGAATGCGCCCCTGTGACTCGGTTTCGGGGACGCGTTGCACGCGATGGACGCCGCTTTCGAATTTCATTCTCGAATACGCGCCCTCGCCCTCAATCATAAAGACGATCTCGCGAAATCCCCCCAGCTCGGTGGGATTCTGATTCATGACCGAGGAGCGGTAGCCCTGTGTGTCGGCGTACATCGAGTACATCCGATAGAGCACTGCCGCAAACAGTGCGGCCTCCTCGCCGCCAGCACCCGCGCGGATCTCGACGATGACGTTCTTTTCGTCGTTGGGATCTTTGGGGAGCATCAGGAGCGTCAGCTCCTGCGAAAGCACGTCGCAGGCATATTTGGCGGCCTTGAGCTCTTCATTGGCCAGCTGACGGAGCTCCGGATCGGTCTCGGTTTCCAAAAACGTGCAGATACATTTCATCGCGGATTCGCTTTTGCGATAGTCTCGGTATTTTTCGATGATGGG
>JAZSJS010000127.1:0-12630 GCA_045534435.1 Eubacteriales bacterium | reverse complement strand
GATTCATGACGTTTTTGCCGCTGCCGTCGCCCTCGCCGTAATGCTTCTCGATATATTTCACTCTCGCGCCCTTGGCAAGATAAAACGCGTGAATGCCGCTGTGCTCGCTCGCCTCGGAGCCGCCGTTGTGGATTCCGCAGCCCGCCACGATCGTCACGTCGCAGTCCTCTCCGATGTGAAAATCGTTATAAACCAGCTCCTTCAGCCCCGTCTGAGACAGAATCACGGGAATGTGCAGACTCTCGTTTTTCGTGCCTGCCTTGATATAGATATCGATCCCCGGCTTGTCCTCTTTTTTCACCACGGTGATATTTTCGGAGTTGTTTTTGCCGTAAAGATTGCCGTTGATGCGCAGAGAATACGCCCCCTGAGGAACCTCGTGGATCCCCGCGACCTGCTCTAAAAGATTCTTTTGTATTGCATCCATCAGTCGCACACCTCCTTGGTAAAGCGGCATCCCGCCTGCACGTTCAAAAGCTCGGGAAGAATATCCTTCTTCTCGCCGTATGCCGTCACCTTGCCGCCCGCCACAACGATGATCTTGTCGGCGATGTCGAGGATGCGCTCCTGATGCGAAATGATGAGAATGGTGCCGTGCGTACGCTCATGCATATTGCGGAAGACCTGGATCAGGTTGTTAAAGCTCCACAAATCGATTCCCGCCTCGGGCTCGTCAAAAACCGAGAGCTTGGTGCCGCGCGCGTTGATCATTGCGATCTCAATGCGCTTCAGCTCACCGCCCGAAAGAGACGCGTCGACCTCGCGGTTCACGTAATCCTTGGCACAAAGACCGACCTCGGCAAGATAGGCGCACGCCTCTCCGACCGTGATCTTTTTGCCTGCCGCCATCGAGATCAGATCCTTGACCGTGATCCCCTTGAAACGCACGGGCTGCTGAAACGCAAAGCTGATGCCGCAACGCGCGCGCTCGGTGATCGACATCTCGGTGATGTCCTCACCGTCCAGATAAATCTTGCCCGAGGTAGGCATATAAATACCCGCGATCAGCTTCGCCATGGTGGACTTTCCGCTGCCGTTCGGGCCTGTGACCGCCACAAAGCGATCGTCTATTTGCAAGCTGACGTCGGAAAGGATCTCTTTTCCGTCCTCCGTCCGATAAGTTACGTTCTTGAATTCCAGCATTGTGATTCCTTTACTTGGTAAATAATATTTTATCGCATATATTTTATCCTTTTTTGTGCGCAATTGCAAGGATTATGTCGTTTTCCTCTTGTTAACTTTCTGTGAACGACCGCAGACAGCCGGCTTTTTGTGGTATAATTGAGCAAAACACACGAACTTTTGAAAGGGATTCACCATGTCAAGAACCTTCCCCACCGCAAGCATTACCGAAAAAGGAGAAAAGCTGCTACGTGGCGGCCACGTCTGGGTATATGCCGACGAGGTCACCGCACTCTCACAAACGCCCGAAAACGGCGCACTCGTGGATGTCCTCTCAGCCAAGGGACGCTATCTCGGAACCGGCTTTTACAATGCCAACTCCAAGATCCGCGTTCGCGTGGTCTCCAAAAATGCCAACGATCGCTTTGACGATGGCTTTTGGGAACGCAAGCTTCGTTGGTCGATCGACTACCGTCGCACCGTGATGGGCGAGGAGGACTTCAAATGCTGCCGTCTGATCTTCGGCGAAGCGGACGCCTTCCCCGGATTGACGGTCGATCGCTTTGACAACGTGCTCGTCACGCAGGTGCTCTCTTTGGGTATCGAGCGTATCAAGAACACGATCTACACCGCGCTCGTCCGTCTGCTTCGCGAGGAATTCGGGCAAACGATCGATGCGCTCTACGAGCGTAACGACGTTGCCATCCGCGAGCTGGAGGGAATGAAGCAATACACCGGCTTTTGGGCGGGCGAGGACCTTGCCACCGATCTTGACGGCAAAACCGAGATCACGGAAAACGGAATCGTTTATGAGGTCGATTACATCAACGGACAAAAAACCGGCTTCTTCCTCGATCAAAAATACAACCGCGCCGCCATCCGCAAAATCGCCAAGGGGCGTCGCGTTCTGGACTGCTTCACGCACACCGGCTCCTTTGCCCTCAATGCCGCCGCAGCCGGTGCGGAATTGGTCAATGCGGTCGATATTTCCGCAGACGCCATCAAGTTAGCAGAGGCAAACTCGATCAAAAACGCCTTGCAATCCAACATGAGGTTCACCTGCTGCGACGTTTTCGACCTTCTCACGCAGTTAGCAAACACTAACCAAAGAGATTACGATTTCATCATTCTCGATCCTCCGGCATTCACCAAAAGCCGCGACACGTTGAAAAACGCCATCAAGGGCTACAAGGAGATCAATCTCAAGGCGATGAAGCTTTTGCCGCGCGGCGGCTATCTTGCCACCTGCTCCTGTTCTCACTTCATGACCGAGACCTATTTCAAGCAGATGCTCCACAATGCCGCCGCAGATGCGGGTGTGGGTCTGCGACAGATCGAGGCACGTCAGCAATCCCCCGATCATCCGATCCTCTGGAACGTCCCCGAAACCGACTATCTCAAATTCTTCATCTTCCAGATTGTCTGATCGCTTTGCATAAAAAGAGACCGCCAAATATAGGCTTTTGTCGGTCTCTTTTTCTTTGTTTTTATAACGATTATTATTCTCGTTCTATTTTATAAGACAAAAAGAAACACAGGAGCTTCCATGGAAGCTCCTGTGTCAAATAACATCTTGGGCAGTCAATCCGCCTTCAGGGCATTTGCCTGCGCATACTGATCGCAGATCGTTTGCGCGTCACCGATGGCAACCGTTTTGCCGTGATCGAGCCAAATGACGCGATCGCAGAGACGGCGGATCTGATCAATGCTGTGAGAGACCAAAAGCACGGTGGTGCCGTGGCTCATCAGCTCCATCATGCGCGCGTAGCTCTTTTCCTGAAACGCGGCATCGCCCACTGCGAGGATCTCGTCCACGATCAGAATGTCGGGACTGACCATGGATGCGATCGAGAACGCGAGGCGCATGATCATTCCGGAGGAATAGTTTCTGACGGGAATGTCAATGAAATCTCCCAGCTCGGAGAACTCCACGATCTCGTTGTATTTGGATTTGAGAAAGCTTTCGGAATATCCAAGGATCGCACCGTTGAGAAAGACGTTCTCGCGCCCCGTCAGATCAAAATCAAAGCCGCTTCCGAGCTCGAGCATGGGGACGACGTTGCCTTGCAGCTCGACGCTTCCCTCCGTGGGCTTGAGGATGCCGGAGATCACCTTGAGCAGGGTGCTTTTGCCCGCTCCGTTATTGCCGACGATACCAACAACCTCACCCTTTTGAATCTCAAAGCTGACCTTGTCAAGTGCGCGAAATTCCTCATATTGAATCTTGCGCTTGAGCAGTGCCACAAGATATTCCTTGATGCTCTGGATCTTGTCGTGAGACATTCGGTAGCAGATGCTAACATTGTTCGCTTTAATCATCTGTGATGAAGATTCCTTTCTGAATGAATTTCCGTGACGTCAGATATTGAGAACGAACTTATCCTGATTCTTGCGGAAGATCAGCACGCCGATCAGCAACGGAAGCGTGCAGAGAATGATGCAGTAGAGATATGCCTTCGGCTCCAGCGAAACACCGTCGATCAGGATGCTGCGCATGAAGCGGAGCACGTGATAGAGCGGGTTGAGCTTGTAGACCGTCAGGAACTGCGCCGGGATGATCGACTCGGGGTAAAAGACCGGAGTCAGATACATCAGGAGCATCGAGAAGATACCCCAAAGGAACTGTGTATCGCGGAAGAACACCATCAGCGTCGCCAAGATCAAGCCCACACCGTAGCTGAGCAAAAAGAGCATCAGAAGCACGAACGGGAGCAACAGGAAGGCCTCCGTCGGCCAGGTCTGCGTCACCAGCAGCATGATGAAAAGCGGTACCAGAGACAGCAGAAGGTTGATGCTCGAGGAAAGCGTACGCGAGAAGGGATAGATATATTTGGGCACGTAGACCTTATTGATCAAGGTCGCGTTTCCGACGATGCTCATCAGGCACATATTGGTCGCTTCGTTGAAGAAGTTGAAGCAAACGATACCGCTGAGCAGGTAGATCACGAAGTTGTCGATCGAGGACTTGAAGATCGTGGAGAAGACCACGTACTGAATGCTCATCGTGAGAAGCGGGTTGAGGAAGCTCCAGAGCATTCCCAGCACCGATCTCTTGTACTTTGCCTTGAAATCACGCATCACGAGCTGACGGATCAGGAAGCTGTATCTGCGGAAGGAAAGGAACACGTTCAGAAGCGCCGTCTTCTTTCCCTTGTTGTGACAACGCACCAAATAAATCAGATAGAGCACCAACAACAGCGCACCGCCGCCGTAAATGTACCAATAAGCGGAGCCGAACCAATGGCGGTTGATGCCACCGATCCTGAGGCAGAGTCCGCAGATGTTGTTCTCCTCGTCGGTCATGCGTTCACCGTTGAAATAGAGCGCCTCGGTGTCCTCGATCTCCACGGGAACGTCGACACGTCCGGCGTCCACGGAATTTCCGTAATAGAAGGTAACCGAATTGCCGCGCGTACCCTCCAGGCTTTTGAGCGAAAGTGTAAAATATTTATCCTTCGCGTTTTCAATGGGATCGAACGTGATGGTAAATTCACTGTTGTCCTTCATGACGGAGGTGTCCAGAATCTGCTCGAACAGGACGGTTCCTTCGGCATCGGTCAGAACGGCCTGGATCCTGTCGGTATTTTTTCGCGCCATGGTTCCCACCATCAGCGTCAAGGTTTGAAGGTCGTCAAATTCGCACACAAAGGACTGCTTGATGACATCACCCTGTGTAAATTCTCCGAGTGCCGCCTTGCTGCTGACACGCGAGACGCTGTCTGCCGTATAATGCAGGCTCTTTCCCGCGATGAAATAAAACGCGACGCCCAGCAGCAAATAGATCGCCAGCACAATGGCGGAGATCCGAATGGCTTTGTTTTTCATAAAGCCTCCTTTCAATCTATCGGAATTTCGGAATTAAGCCTGCAGCTCGACCAGATACCGCGCGAGCGCATCCTTCCAATCGGGAAGGCGCGAGAAGCCGTTTTCCTCCAGCTTGTCCTTGCTCATGCGAGAGTTGAGCGGTCGCGCGGCGCGAGAAGGATATTCCGAGGTGGGAATGGGGTGGATCACTGTGGATTTCCCTGCCTGACGCATGATCTCGGCGGCAAATTCCGCCCACGAGCAGGTTCCCTCGTTGGTCGCGTGATAGGTGCCGTATTTCTCGCTCACGATCATATCGCACAGAAGCTTGGAGAGATCGTAGGTATAGGTGGGAGAGCCGATCTGATCGTCAACCACGTTCAGATCCGTCTTGGTTTCGGCAAGACGCAGCATCGTTTTGATGAAGTTTGCGCCGTTGATGCCGAACACCCACGAGATGCGGACGATGAAATGACGGTCGGTCGCACGCCTGACCGCCTCCTCGCCCATCAGCTTGGTCTTGCCGTAGACCGAGATCGGTCCCGTGGCATCATCGGGGCAGTAGAATTGCTCTCCCGTGCCAGGGAAAACGTAGTCGGTGGAAATATACATCATTTTCGCGCCCACCCTCACGGCTGCCGCGGCGATGTTTGCCGGTCCTTCGGCATTCACGCGCTCACACAGCTCAACGTTGTCCTCCGCCTTGTCCACTGCGGTGTATGCCGAGCAGTGAATGATGGCGTCCGGGCGGTAATCCTCGATATAATTCCCCGTGGCGACTGCATCGGTAATATCAAAATCCTCGATGTCCACGCCGCGATGCTCGATGCCGCGATCGGAAAGAATCCGACATATATCGTAGCCCAGCTGTCCTTTTACACCCGTCACTAAAATTTTCATGAAAGCAAATCCTTTCTGTCTGTCAGTCGTTTTATAAAAAGCCCTTCTGCACCAATCGAATGGCAACGCGGAAGATCGGTGTCGGCAATCTCAATGCAATCAGCTCGAACGTCGAGGTCACACGGTTGACGCGGCGACGTCTCCAAAGCGCACGAAAGCCGCCCTTTTGACGGTGAAAATTCCGCATCCTCGCCTCGCTCCACGCGAATGCCTCGTCGAGCTCGGGAAAGCTCTCAACCGCGGCAAACGCGCGCACGCGCGCGTCGAACACGCAAATACGGCGATTCAGGTAATCCTCCTTGGAGGCGACTCCCGTCATCACACCGGTCTGATTGCCGCCATACACGCGGTAAAGCATCTGCGGCTCTGCCAAAAAGTCGATGGCACCGTCGCAGGCAGCACGAAAGGCAAGATAGTGATCGTGGACCACCGATGCGGGAAACGGCAGATAGGAAAGCGCTCTCGCGCGCTCCATCAGCACGGTGCATCCCATCACGAAATTCCGGTAAATGAGCGTGGGCGCAAGATCGGTGCCACGCAAATAGGTATGTCTTTTCCGATGCTGCTCCATCGTGGCGGCGATCTCGTTGCCCTCGCCGTCAATGACCTTGACGTTGGAGCAGACCAGCGTCGGAGAGAGTGGGCTCTCCTGCAGCAGACGCATCGCATTCGCCAGCTTGTCCGGCAGCCAGACGTCGTCCTGATCGCAAAACGCGATATAGGGCTCCTCACAGTCACGGATCAACGCAGCAAAGGTCTCGTTCGAGCCGAGATTCGTCTCGTTCCGATGCAGAACAAAGGGAAACGCCGTGATATGCTCGCGCAGAAGGCGCTCCAGCTCCTCGGTGGAAAGATGTGGAGATGCATCGTCCCGAACGTAAAGACGGAGGCTCGGATAGGTTTGTCGGTTGAGGGAATCCAGCAGCTCGGTCAACCAATCCA
Organism: Eubacteriales bacterium; assembly: GCA_045534435.1. Lineage (GTDB taxonomy): Bacteria > Bacillota > Clostridia > Oscillospirales > CAG-272 > UMGS1865. Next base: position 5,862 of record JAZSJS010000127.1, on the reverse strand, counting down.
CACGTGCATCGTAGACCGCCAGAAGAATGGCGATCGCTTGATTTTTCATACATTTCCTCCCTCTCGTCCATCATTAAAATTACATACAAAATATATTATACCATAAATCACCAAAAAAAACAACCGTTTTTTTTGAAATTTTAGAAATTAATGATGAAACCGAACGCAGAAAGACACCCGAAAAAGGCAAAAAGCCTCTTCGGGTGTCCGATACAGATATGGAAATCACGGCTCAACCGAAACGATCACCAGCTCGGGGCGGTTAAAAATGCGCGGAATGTGCGTGTGATTGCCGAGTCCGCGACTGATCACGCAGCGGTTTTTCAGCACACCTGCGGTATATTTCGGAAAAATTCCCTGCCCCGGTGCATACGCGCCGTGTCCGAAAAGCCTCCACTGTCCGCCGTGCGCGTGTCCGCAAACGGTGAGCTCAATGTCGGTCTTCTCAATGTACGGCACAAAATACTCGGGATGATGGCAAAGCAGGATCCGATACCCCGATTGCTCGGAAAATCGTCTCAGGACCTCCTCATCCGGTGCATTTCTTTTCTCGTTGATGCCGGACGTCATGCCGCAGATGCAAAGAGCGCCGTGCGTGACACAGTCATTTTCCAAAAGCACCGCGCCCGTGTCTGCGATCCGCGCTCTGATCTCGTCGGTGAGCGGGACGGGATGCGGATGCCTCCAGGGATTGCCCTTGTGATAGCAGGCGATCTCATGGTTTCCAAGCGAATAATAGGTCGGCGCGATCCGGGCACAGGCAGACAGAAAGTCGTAGCCTCGGTTTTCGGGGTCGCGCAGGCCCTCGTCATCGGTCAGATCTCCCGGGATCAGGATCAGATCGGGAGCCTCCTTCTGCAGGCACTCCAAAAGCCGCTCCGTCTCACAGTCGTGCAGGTCGGATGCCACGGCAAGGCGAAGCTGCAGATCCTCTCTCCCGCTTTTGATGCAATAATGTGTGGTTTGCACCGAACGCAATCTCCTTTCTTTTCGACGTCTGATCAAAAGAAACACACCAAGCACCGCAGCGCAGGCGATGAGGGCGCCCGCGGTGTCGATCAATACGTCACTGAAGCGTGCCCCTCTGTCCTCACTCAGCAATTGGTGCCATTCATCGGTGCAGGCATAGACAAACGACCCTGTCAAGGAAGCACAAAAGCGCCACCAAACACGCCCCTTCCACGTCAGAAGAAGCAGGAACGTCAAAGCCCCCAGCACGCCGAACTCGGCCATGTGAGCCGCCTTTCGCATGATCGGATGCAGCTTGTTCAAGATGCGATTCTGCTCCGCCTTCGGCCTCTCTGCAAAGTCCTTGACTGTCACCTCCGCAACGACCTTCGTCACCTCACCGCTCGTTCTTCCCGACTCCTCTCCGTTTTGCGCGGAGAAGAAAAAAATGAGTGCCATATCGGCGAGGATCAGCAAGATCAAAAGCAGGCGCAAAAGCAGGATTTTTTTCGTCTGTTTCATGATAGATCCTCATTCTGTTTCTGCAATATCTTAATAGTCTTATCATATCATAAAACCCGACGAAAATCAAGTATATTTTTTCAAAGAACCGGATTTATCCGCAAAACAAAAGCAGCGCCAGCCACAAAACGACGTCGGATTCCGTGCCGCTCTGCGAAAGCAGAAGCAAAAGCGAAAGCAGAAGCAGATCGTCAAACCTCATGCCGTGCAAAAACGGCAGTACGCCCCCCGCAGTGCCGCCCGACGGCTTCTCGGATGCGGCAGACAGCATCTCCGTCTCGCAAGAGGCTTCCGAAGGCAAAACCGAAAGAGCCTCTCCCTCCTCTTCTCCCGATGGAACCCGTATCGCCCGGGGAGGCGGTAGATCGGGAGCTTCCTTCGCGTCGGACACAGGAGGCGGTGTCGGCTTTGCCACCTCCAGGCGATGCGGCGGCACCTCTCTGGCGGTGGTTGCCTCGGAAAACGCCACGCCGCCGTAATTTTCGGGAACTCGCACGGAGCGATCGTGATAGCGAGAGTACATAGACCCTTCCCCTCCTTTATTTCAGCAATTGAAAGACCGCACCGAGCTTGGAGATGCGCAAAATCGAGTCGACCGCATCACATCGCGCGGGCGACAAAAAGGGCTTCAAGGCCAGCAGAAGCCGCTCTCGGCTCGCCTCGGCAGACAGGTCTCCGTCCCCCGCCTTCTGCGCAGGACCCGAGGACAGGAGCGGCTTCATCATTGCCATGATCTCGGGAAGCTTTTCCATCATGGCGGGATTGGAAAGCACCGCCCCAAGTCCGTCTCCAAGGGCCGATCCGCCGGACGGAGCAAACGCGGCGGCAGAGGGCTCTGCGACAGGCTCCGAAGCGGGCGTGTCACTTCCCTCCGCTTGCTGCTCGGATTTCGTTGCATCCGCGGATGCTGCAGGCTGTGACATCGCGCCCAAAAGGCTTCCAACACGCTGCAAAAGCTCGGGATTGGAAAGCAACGCATTCAGCATTCCCATCGGCGCAGATGCCGCAGTCCCTTGTTTTTCCTCTTCCATCACGCTGCCTCCTTTCGTTACATTTTAATGCTTGCGGCGATTTTGCCGATAAGCCTCGTAGACCTCGTTCAGCTGCTTCAAATCCTGCTCCGTCGCACCGCCGAGCGCCGCGCGGATCTGCGAGATATGATCAAGATCCAAGCCAAGCGTCGCGGGATCGATCCCCGCCTCCGCGGCAATCCCACGTATGAACATCCCCAGCTGCTCGTCGCTCATCGTGAGCAGTCGTTTGAGCATATTGGCATCGATTTGCATGGTTATCCATCTCCTTTCGGTTGTTTTTTCGTTCATCCGCAGTATATGATCACACCCTGATTTTGGTGTCGCGATAAAAAGAACGACAAAAAAACACAGCCAATGGGTAGACAAATCGTCGCGGAAATGGTATAATAAGGACACAGGACTCACAGAAAGGAAACGAACTTGGAAATCTTGGTTTTTTCAGACTCCCACGGCCGCGCGGAAAAGATCCGTCGGGCGCTTGAGCGGCAGCCGAATCGCATTCACGCAGTATTTTTTCTGGGAGACGGACTGCGCGACGTCGACGAATCCGTGACAGACGGCGCGGAGCTATACACCGTGTGCGGAAATTGCGATTGGTTCTGCGACGCACTCGCCCCCACGGAGCAGCTCCGGGAGCTGGGAGGCTTTCGCATCCTGGCGACGCACGGGCATGCTTACAGCGTCAAGAGCGGACTTGGCGCTCTGATCGCCCGCGCCATCAAGGCACAAGCCGACGTCGTGCTCTTCGGACACACTCACCGACCGCATTTCGAGACGCTTCCGAAGGGGACCTCGATCGGCGGCCTCACCTTGGAGCGCCCGATCCATTTGTTCAACCCGGGAAGCATCGGATACGACGATTCTTTCGGCACAATCACCATTCGAGGAGGAGAGATCCTATTCGCTCACGGAAATCTGACTTAAATTTCTTCAAGCCATCATTTTTCAGCCTGTTATCCGGATCCAATATTCCTTATTTTTGTGACTTTTATTGTGCAATATCACGAATCGCAGTTTTCGCTTGCGGCAACTCACTTTTTTAAAGTTTTATTCATCGACAAACATCTAAAATCCGTCATAATGACGAACAAATAATTCGCATTTTTAAAAATCATCCAAAAGGTGTTTTTCAAAAAGAAAAACGGCCGTCCAAATCCGACCTTGGACGAACCGCTCTTCGATTTTTTGCCGTTATACCGTTTCCGGAATTGGTGATTCTGCCGATTCCGCTTCGGCAAGCGCCGCCTCATATGCCGTGATCACCGCACTCTCCACCATGCCGCGAAATTGCGCATTGATGGGATGTACGATATCGCGGTAGCTTTCGTCGGGGTTCTTTCGGCTGGGCATGACGATGAAAAACTTGTCGCGTGCGTAGATGACCTTGATGTCGTGAACGGCAAGCTGACCGTCAAACGTCACCGAAACGACCGCCTTCATCGGCCCCTCCTCAAAAAGCTTTCTGACCTTAATATCCGTGATCTGCATCGTGATTCCCTCCGTTTGATGATTTTTTGCATTTGCTTTGTTTTTCCTGATGTATATAGTATAAAATGTTTTCGCGATGAATATTCAAGAAATGATCGATATTTTTGTAAATTTACGGCTCGGACTCGTTCCGGGCGTCTGAAGGAAAGGACGGTGGAAATATGTCCGTTGAAAACACGCACTACGGCGCGGACGCGATCGCAAAGCTCCTGTTGCACTGTCGGAGTATTTTTTTCATCGGCATCGGCGGCATCAGTATGTCGGCGTTGGCGGAGCTTTCGGCGAGCAACGGCTTTCGCGTCGGCGGCTCGGACCGCACCGAAACGACTCTCACAGAGCGTCTTTGCGCGCATGGGATCAAGGTCTGCTACGGTCACGATGCCTCGCACGTTGACGGCTATGACGCCGTCGTTTACACCGTTGCCATCGACGCGCAAAACCCCGAATATCTAGCGGCAAAGCGCGCAGGGAAGCCGCTCTTCTCCCGCGCCGACTATCTGGGATACCTAATGATGAGCTTTTCGGCGCGTGTGGGTGTGGCGGGGATGCACGGAAAAAGCACCTGCACCGCAATGTGCACAAGCATTTTTTTGGCGGCGGGAGACCCCACCGTTCTTTGCGGCGCTCCCCTTCCCGCTCTCGACGGCTCCTCCTGTCGCATTGGAGAAGCGCGAGATCATCTTGTGTTCGAGGCTTGCGAATACATGGACTCCTTCCTCGATTTCAACCCCACCCTGGCGGTGGTGCTCAACATCGGTATGGATCACGTTGATTATTTTCACAGCATGGAGCAGATCCACGCCTCGTTTTTGGCATACGCCGAGCGAACGGGGCCTGACGGCAAACTACTGTTCAACGCAGACGACGCCGAAAGCGAGATTGCCTTTGCCTCCTTCCGCGGTGAAAAGATCACCTTCGGTCTTGAAAAGCCTGCCGATTTTACGGCAAAAAGCATTTCTTGTCGCGGCGGTATCACCTCGTTCGATTTTTGTCGGGCAAACGAAGTGCTTTGCCGCATCTCGATCAAAACCGTCGGCAGGCACAACGTCTACAACGCCCTCGCGGCGGCAAGCGCGGCAACGCTTTGCGGTCTGTCTCCCGACGCCGTGGCGCGCGGTCTTTCGGAATTTCGAGGGGCGGGACGGCGCATGGAATACAAAGGAGCTCTGCTCGGCGGCGCGGCGGTCTATGACGACTACGGCCATCACCCGGACGAGATCCGCGCCACCCTGAGCGGCGCAAAGGCTCTGGGATCCGCGCGCGTGCTGTGTGCCTATCAGCCACACACCTACAGTCGTACCGAAGGCCTCTTTGACGAATTTTCAAGCGCGTTTGAAGATGCCGATCGCATCTTTTTCGCCGATATTTATGCCGCGCGAGAGGAAAATCTCACGGGGATCTCCTCCAAGGCTCTTGCCGACCGCATCGGAGAAAAGGCGCTCTATTGCGGCTCCTTTGCCGCGGTTGCCGAGGCCATTCAAAAAGAAGCAAAAAAAGACGATCTCGTCATCGTCATGGGTGCAGGCGACGTCTACCGCGTTTTCGATCTTCTGGAATGGGAATCACAACCCTGACCTTTTTGTGTGGATTTTTTTGCGGGGGTGCGTTTTGTGGGGACTCAATTGGAAGGACGCGTTTTGTGGGGGAACTTTTTGAAAAAAGCCGCCCCCACACCCTTTTTTGCCTTCGGCGACCAGAGAAACTTTTTGAAAAAAGTTTCTCTGGACTCTTCAAAAACTTTCATCGCATTGGGTATAAAGGTAATTCTTCATCTGTGCGCTCGACCAATCAATTGCTCCCGCGGCTATTTGGGGACCCTCGCAACCAAATAGCTTACTTTTTGTGGGGGCGCTTTTTAAAAAAAGCTACC
>JAZSJS010000037.1:0-12839 GCA_045534435.1 Eubacteriales bacterium | reverse complement strand
GTTTGTTATTCTATTTTGAAATCTGATTATATAGAAAAGAAATTGCAGAATAAATAGCTGACAAATTCTAATTTGTAGAAAAACATCGGTGCGCTGATCGTTAAAAGCCTCCCTTGTGTAAAGGGAGCCTTTTTTGTTCATCTATGTCTTGTCAATTTTCCTGACAAGCACTGCATTTGTGTCCACAAATGCAAAAATACGGCATACCTCTTTCGAGATATGCCGTATTTTTGAAAACTGTCCTTTAGAGTGGCGCCCTAAGGAACATCCGTTTTTGGGATTTCTCTCACTCGCGTACGGCGGGCGGAATTTTCAAAAGCGGGCGATTGACGCATTTTTTGGAAAATTTATCCGATAAAAGGCTTGCCAACGCGCCAAAAGTGCGGTATAATAATACCGTGAGAACGAAGGAGGTTTCCCGATATGCGCTTTGCGGATTTTTTGTTCTATTTGGTATTGTTCACTGCCCTGCTCGCACCCGGCTATATTCTCGGCAAGCTCGGTCGTCTCGAGGAGCACGCCATGAAAAGCATGTCCAATCTTCTGACCGACGTTGCCCTGCCTTTTTTGGTGCTTTCCAATCTTTTGAAAACCGACTTTTCATCGATCGGTGTGACCGAGCTGCTGGTCTGTATTCTGTTCCCGCTTTTCACCAGCTTTGCGCCGATTCCGATCACCGCGCTCCTCTTTCGCGGCAAGGAGGAGGCCACTGCGCGGGTGTGCCGCTTTTGTGCCATCTTTCCCAACTGCAGCTTCCTGGGGATCCCGCTTGCCGCAGCGCTCTTTCCGGACGATCCGCGTCCCGTGCTGTTTCTCTCGCTTTTCAACGTCTTCAGCACGCTGATCTATTTGACGCTTGGCGTCTCGATTCTTTCGGGAGACCGACGTCACGCCGATCTGCGTCGCGCGTTTCTCAAGCCGATCACGGTGGCGGTCGTGTTGGGCGTTTTGCTCTCGGTCACGGGACTTGGCGCGCGCCTCCCCTTCATCGCCACCTTTACCGCTTATCCCGCGGCGCTGACCACACCGCTCGCCATGACGGTGCTGGGATTTTCGCTTTCACGCATAAAATTGCGTGAAATGGTCACGACCCGCGAGCTCTATTCCACGTCGCTTGTCAAGCTGGTGATCTCTCCGCTCCTCGCGCTGGCGGCACTGTTTTTGATCGAGCTTTTGCCGGGCGTCTCGCTGGACTCCTCGCTCGTCGTGGCAATGCTGATCGCAAGCGGTGTCTCCTCGGCGGCAAGTGCTCCCGCCCTGGCTGAGACCTACGGAGAAAAGCCGCAGCTCGCCGCGATCCTGACGCTCGGCACGACGCTGCTTTGCGTGGTGACACTGCCGTTGCTTTCCCTGCTTTCGGAGTTTCTTTTTTAGCCCGAAACGAGCCCCCGCAGATCTCATTGAAAGGCTCGGGCGAGGTCAAATCCAAAACAAAAGAAAAAGGCGAACGTTCTTTGCAAGAAGCATTCGCCTTTTTCTTTTTGGTTGTTTGGTCGCATCAAGCATCCTTCTTGACGTCCAGAACCTGTTTGCCGTTATAAAAGCCGCAAACCTTGCAGACGCAATGGTTCTTTACAAATGCGTCACAAGCCGGGTTGGAACACTTGTTCATGCCGGGAACGGAGAGCTTGCTGTTGTTGGAGCGACTCTTGTCTCTGCGTGCTTTCGATACTTTTTTCTTCGGTACTGCCATGTCTACACCTCCTCTTGCGTGAACTTTTTATGTTTCACGTTGAATTACTGATTTTCTTCCTCATTTTTGTCAAACAGTGTTTTCAGGATCGCGAGTCGCGGGTCGGGCTCAAAGGTCGGACAGCCGCAATCGCCCAGACGCTTCGGCTTTCCGCACTTGGGACACAGGCCGGGACAATCCTCACTGCAAAAAACGCGCATGGGGAATGACAAAAGCAGCTCCTCGCGGATCGTTTCGTCAAGGTCGAGCTTGCCGTCCTCGATGACCGCGTACTCGTCCACGTTTTCCTCCAGCTGCTGCTCCGTGAGGGTTCCCTCTGCGGCAACCGTCCGCTCCAAAGAAACGGAAAAATCACCGTCAACGGGCTCCAGACACCGCGCGCACTCGGTGTGATACGACACGGTTGCCGTCAAGGAAAGGCGCATATAGCCAGCCTCGTCGGTCACCGTACCCTCCACGTGTGCGTCCGCATCTGACGTGACTCCCATCGGAAGCTCGGGTGTGAGCTTGTAATCGATGGCGATTCGGTCGACCTCACCGCGGAGCATCGGACGCATATCCAAAACCATCGGTCACACCCCCTTTTTTCGATTGACAAAAAATGCGATATGAAATATTATAACCGCTTTTTGTTCGTTTGTCAAGAGTTTTTTGATAATTCGATGGCTTTTGCCCGAGATTATTTGTTTTTTCGCTTGTTTTTTGCCTGTTTTCCCATTCGTCGCAGGTTGACAGTGAAGGAGAGGTGTGGTATAATATATCAAAAAAGAAGGAGAAGGAGGAAAAGGATGCGTACTGCGGGAATCATCTGTGAATGCAACCCCTTTCACGGGGGGCATGAATATCTGATCCGTCGCGCCAAGGAATCGGGCGCGGACGCGGTGATCTGCGTCATGAGCGGATATTTCGTTCAGCGCGGCGAGGCAGCGATCGCACCTGCGCCCTTGCGTGCCGAAGCGCTTCTTTGCGGCGGCGCCGACGCGGTCCTGGAGCTCCCCTTCCCTTTTTGCGCGTCAAGCGCCGAGTTCTTTGCCTCGGCGGGTGTGGAGATTCTCGACCGTCTCGGAGTTGACGAGCTTTGGTTCGGATCGGAATGCGGTGACGTCGATCTGCTTTCCCGTCTGTCCGTGCTCGCCGACGGAGAGGACTTTGTCTCCGATTATAGCGCCGCGGCACGCGGCAAAGGCGGCACGGCAAAGGAATATCTGGAGCGTCTGCAATCGCTTGCGGGCGAAGAAAGACTGCTTTCCTCCAACGACATTCTCGGAATCGCCTATCTGCGCGCCATCCGCGCCAAAGACGCGAGGATGCGTGCCGTGACGGTCAAACGGCAAGGAAGTGCCTACCGTGACGGCGACGTCTCTTCGGGAGATCTCCCCTCCGCAACGGCACTAAGACGGCTTTGGCGAGAGCGCGGACTTGAGGCGATGCTTCCGCATCTGCCAGAGCAAACGCGCAAGCTCTGGCGCCAAGGGAGCGCCGCTCCCGCCGATCTTGCCCGTGCCGAGCGTCTGATCCTCGGACATTTTCGACTCGCGTCTCCCGAGCGCTTGGAGAAGATCGCGGAGCTCGGCGGAGGTCTGGGGAACCGTCTGGCGGATTGCGCGCGAAGCGCACGGACGCTTGAGGAGCTTCTTTCTCTTGCCGCAACGAAAAAATATCCGAACGCCCGCATCCGACGCGGACTCCTGTTCGCGCTCGCGGAGATTCGCCCCGAGGATCTGCGCACCTCTCCCGCCTACGTGCGCCTTCTGGCGGCAAACGCGAGGGGCTGTCGGTTTCTCGCCGACGCACGCAAGCGAGAAACGCTTCCCGTGGTGACCCGCCGAGCCGATCTGCCGAGCACTGCGGATGCCGCGCGCCAAGCCGAGTGGGAACGTCGTGCATTTTCGCTCTTTTCTCTCTGTCTGCCCGAGGCGAATCGCGAGGCGGAGCTTTGGACGAATGGCGCGATCATCGAAAAATAGGTATTGACAAAAGGGAAAAAATATAGTATAATTAGAATAGATTATTATGCCGAACGGCAAGAACCATAGAAATCGGAAGGAGATAGGAATTATGGCACAGGATGCAAGACCCTTGGTCGAGGGAAAATACCTGGAATATCTGGATAAGCCGCTGGTGCGCGAGGAAAATACGATCTGCTACGGAGATATCAACAACGACAAGTGTATCTTGATCCTGGAGATCATGTCCTTCAAGAAGGTGGGCGACAAGGAGCTGCCCAAGGACGTGCTGATCCAGGTGATCGACTCCAAGGATCCGACCAAGATCCTCAAGCAGGGCAAAAAAGAGGGCCTGCACGACGCGTTCACGATGGGACTCGTCTGGTTGGATATGGCTTTGAAGGCGGCAAAATAAAAGAAGATACAAGGGGAGTGTACGGGTGCTTGCGCACACCGTTACGCCCCTTTTGTCATTTGAGTGAACGTTGATTTTGCAAGCCGTGCGCTCAAAAGTGTTGCGCGATCGATAGATAAGACCTACCGTTTGAAATCGGTTTTCGGCAATGCCGAAAATACGTGATCGAGAAAGAAGGAAACGATGAACAATAATGGATTATACAGAATACTGGCAAAGCAGTTCCCGACGGCACAGGCAGTTGTAAGCGAGATCGTCAATCTCAAAGCAATTTTGAATCTTCCCAAGGGAACGGAGCATTTTCTGAGTGATATTCATGGAGAATCCGAGACCTTTCTCCATATTTTACGCAATGCCTCCGGGGTGATCAGAACGAAAATAGAGCTTGCTTTTGGAGACAGAATGTCAAATGCCGATAAAAACAGGTTGGCCGCGCTGATATACTATCCTGAAAGAACGCTGAGCAACGAAAAGAGTCCTCGCTCTTCTCAGTGGTACAGGCAAACGATCTACGCCCTGATAGAGGTTTCCAAGCTTGTATCGGCAAAATATACGCGTTCCAAGGTCAGAAAGGCAATGTCGGATGATTATCGCTATATCATGGATGAGTTGATTAACATGCCGGAGCACAGCATTGATAAAACGAATTACTATTCGGAAATTGTAACGAGTATCATTGAGCTTGGCAACGCCGAGAATTTTATCGTTGAGCTGGCGAGGTTGATCCGTTGTCTTGCGGTCGATCATCTTCATATCGTAGGCGATATCTATGACCGCGGAAACGGATGCGACGTGATCATGGATGAGCTGTCACGCTTTCATTCCTTTGATATTCAGTGGGGAAACCACGATCTTCTTTGGATGGGGGCGTATTTCGGCAACGCGGCGTGTATTTGTAACGTGATCAGAATCAACTGTGTTTACAGAAATCTTCAGGTGATAGAAAACTATGGAATCAATCTTCGTCCGCTGGTTGCGTTTGCGGGTGAAGAATATTCCGAGGATCAATGCGAGAATTTTTTGATTTCGGATATTTACGGATGTGAGAGCGATTTTGAAAAAAACGAAACGCTTGCCCGCATGACCAAGGCAATCACCGTGATACAGCTGAAATTGGAAAATCAGTTGATATCGGCACACCCGGAATTTTATATGAACGACAGAAGGCTCTATCCATCCGATACGCTTACGGAAAAAGAAGAGCGGCTGATTGGTCTTTTAACAGAGGAGTTTCAAAACAGTAAAAGGCTTGGCGAGCACGTGCGGCTTCTTTTGAAAAAGGGAAGCATGTATCAGATATTTAACGGCAATCTGATCATGCACGGCTGTGTTCCGACGGAGGCTGACGGAGACTTTTCGGAAATCCGCGTGGGAGAGAATCAGTATTCCGGAAAAGCACTTTACGATCGCTTGGATCGCCTTGTGAGAGATGCCGCAGCCGGAGATGCGTATTCCGTTGATTATATGTGGTATCTGTGGTGCGGCAAAAAATCTCCCGTGTATGGGCGGGACAAAATGTGCGTATATACCAAGTATTTTCAAGGATTTTCCGAAAAGGAAAACAAGGATGAATACTATAATCTCGTAAAGGATGAAGCCTTTTGCTTAAAGGTCCTGAAGGAGTTTGGCTTGACGGACGAGCATGCGGTGATTGTCAACGGTCATATGCCCGTCAAGGTGAAAAACGGGGAAAGCCCCGAAAGCGGCAACTGTCGCCATATCACCATAGACGGCGGACTTTCCAAGGCATATCACGAAAAAACCGGCATTGCAGGCTATACTTTGGTCAACAATTCGCAGGGGCTTTATTTGATCTGCCACCGGCCGTTCACGTCGAGCGATGATGTTGTAAAAAATGCTTCCGATCTGAAAAGCGAGACGAGACAACTGCGAAAATACGACAAAAGAGTTCTTGTGAAGGAAACCGATATCGGAAAAAAACTTCAGGAAGAAATCAATGTTCTGAAGCGCTTTTTGTCTGACGTTTATTCGCGATAACCGTTTTTGGCGTTTCTGTGTGCAAAAAACGCGATAAAATTCGCATTTTTATTGACATTTTTCAAAAAATATGATAAGATATATAAGTTAGAATGAAATTTCAAGATTCGAAAAAGTGAGGATGATGAAACATGCATTGGTCAGATGAGATCGCTCAAAGAATCATTGAGCGCAATCCCGAAAAAGAAGAATACGTTTGCGCCGCGGGCATCAGCCCCTCGGGCTCGGTCCACGTCGGCCTTTGCCATGACGTTGCCACCTCGTTGTTCGTGGTCAAGGCGCTGCAGAAGAAGGGTAAGAAGGCAAAGCTGCTCTTTTCCTGGGATGAATATGACCGTTGTCGCAAGATCCCCGCAAACGTGCAGGCGGTCGTGGGCAGCGACTATGACAAATATATCGGCTCTCCCTACGTGGATATTCCCGATCCCTGGGGCTGTCACGAGAACTACGCAAAGCACTTCGAGGAGGAATTCCTCAACGCAATGAAGATGTTCGGCATCGAGATGGACTATCGCTATCAGGCAGAGATGTACCGCTCGGGTGCTTACCGTGAGGATATTCTCGAGTCGCTCAGAAAGCGCGGCGAGATCTTTGACATTCTCGATTCCTTCAAGACCAAGGATCCCGACAAGACGCCCGAACAGCTCAAGGCGGAGCACGATGCCGAGAGAGCGGTCTATTACCCCGTCAGCATCTTCTGCCCCGAGTGTCACACCGACTTCACCACGATCACCAAGCTCTCCGACGACTGCACCGAGGCGGATTACACCTGCCGCTGCGGCCATGCGGGACATTTCAATTTCCTGACCGACACCGACTGCAAGCTTGGCTGGAAGATCGACTGGCCGATGCGTTGGAGATACGAAAAGGTCGATTTTGAGCCGGGCGGAAAGGATCATGCCGCTCCCACGGGCTCTTACAGCAACTCCAAGATCGTTTCCAAGAAGATCTTCAACTACGACGCTCCCCTGTTCCAGGGCTATGAATTCATCGGCATCAAGGGCATGACGGGCAAGATGTCCAGCTCGTCCGGACTCAACCTCACCCCCGAGACGCTGCTCAAGCTCTATCAGCCCGAGGTCGTTCTCTGGCTCTACTCCAAGACCGAGCCGACCAAGGCGTTCGACTTCTGCTTTGACGACGGAATCCTGCGTCAGTACTTTGAATTTGACAAGATGCTGACCGATTGCCGCGAGGGCAAGGCCTCCGATGTCATCCGTGACATCATGTATCTGTGTCAGGTCGAGGGACGCGAGATCGAGACCGTTCCGATGTCTCTGTTGGTGCAGCTCGGATCGATCGTCAACTTCAACGTACCCATGCTCGAGACCGTGTTTGAGAAGATCGGCACGCCCTACAAGGCAGCGCAGTTTGCCGACCGTCTCGACCGCGCAAAATTCTGGTTGGAGCAGTGCGCGCCCGATCAGGTCAACCGTCTGCGCACGACGCGCAATTGGGAGGTCTTTGGCGCTCTGAACGAAAACGAGCAGAAGGCGATCACGCTTCTGCACGACTATATCGCCAAGGGCGGATATACGCTTGACGAGCTGAACGCCGAGCTTTACGCCATCCCCAAGCAGGTTTGGGGCACCGACATGACCGACAAGGAGCTCAAGGGCATTCAGGGAGCCTTCTTCCGCAACGTCTACAAGCTTCTGATCGACAAGGAAAAGGGACCGCGTCTCTATCTGTTCCTGTATGCCATCGAGTCCGAGAAGTACGTCGGACTTCTGGATTTCTCCTATCCGCAGACCGAGGCCGAGATCGCGGCAGACAAGCCCGTTGAGGAGGTCTGCTGCGTCGAGGAGGCACCCGCCGAGAACCGCGAGCCCGATCCCGTTGAGCCGATCAAGGAGCAGGTGGTGATCGAGGACTTCCAGAAGCTCGATATGCGTGTTTGCAAGATCCTCAAGGCGGAATCGGTGCGCAAGTCGCATTCTTGCCTCAAGCTGACGCTCTTCGACGGCATCGGCGAGAGAGTGATCATGTCCTCGATCAAGGAGGAATACACGCCCGAGCAGCTCGTCGGCAGAAAGATCATTGTGCTTGCCAACCTCAAGCCCAACCGCATCTGCAACGTCAACTCCAACGGTATGCTCCTCGCCGCAACCAACAATGCTTGCGGCTGCCAGGTCATCTTCGTTGACGACTGCGTCCCCGAGGGTACTGCGATTCACTGATAAAATATGCATGGGGAGCCTTTCAAAAGCTCCCCATCTTCAAAATGTAAAAAGAAAAGCAGGGGGTCAACCATGGAGCAACAGTTTGAATCCGATTATATTCCCACCGAGCAAACACCCGACACGGTTCTGTTTGAAAACACGCACGTCAGAGACAAAAATTTTTGGAGGGAGTTTTTTACGTACTTCAATTTCATGAAACCACTGTCTATTGCGTGTTCGATTTTTTTGTGGACTTTCTTTTTGATAAATTTGATTTTGTTTGTCCCTCTCGGCCACGGCTCGTGGCTTCTTGCCATTCTGCCTCCCGTGTGCACGCTTTTGGTTTTGCTCTTAACCGTTTCGAATATTAAGATATCATGCAAGCGCGAGCAGGAAACCGGCAACGGAACACAGATTACATATACTATGCAGATCTACGACACCATGGTTCGTCTGAAAAGTTCTCTCGGGCACGATTTTGTGCTCGAGTTTGCGACCGTCAAGAGAGTGGTGCAAACCAAACATTATTTGATGCTGCAAACGCCCACCAAGCAGTGTTACCCCATCAAAAAGGACGGTTTTACCAAGGGAAGCTACGAGGAGCTTTGTGCCTTCCTGCGCGCTAAGGGATATAAGGTCATAACCAAATAAACTGCTATCTCACATAAAATAACTGATTTTTTGCGAGATTCCAAACGCGAGTACTCGCGTTTGATCCTCCCGCCGGTCGGATTTCGACTGCGTCCCGCCGGACACCGAAGGTGTCATCCTGAGCATCGTCGAACTTTTGGGGCTTGCCCCAAAAGCACGAGGCGCAGCCGAAGTGGGATCTCGGCGGGACTTCGCTCAGAATGACACGCAAGCGTGTCGCAAAAAATCTCGAGATCAACCTTGTTTACTGTGACAGAGTCAAATAAACAACGCGAAGCGAAGGAGGCTTCCGCCTCTCTCCAAGGTCTGATACGAAAGGAGCTTTTTTATGAAACTGAACGTCAAAATCAAGCTTTCGCGCGGCATGAGCGCGCCCGAATATGCCACGAACGGCTCGGCGGCAGTCGATCTGCGCGCCGCACTGGAGGAGAACGAGGTGCTCACGCTCGCGCCGGGTGAACGTGCGCTTGTCCCCACAGGGCTTTCG
The DNA here is from genome assembly GCA_045534435.1 of Eubacteriales bacterium. Classification (GTDB taxonomy): domain Bacteria; phylum Bacillota; class Clostridia; order Oscillospirales; family CAG-272; genus UMGS1865. Next base: position 3,487 of record JAZSJS010000037.1, on the reverse strand, counting down.
ATCTCGCCCGAGACGAGCGACGTGGTCGCCGTCATCGCGGGACGCAGCGGTCTGGGTGTGAAAAAGGGCGTGACGCTTTCCAACAGCATCGGCGTCATCGACAGTGACTACCGCGGAGAGATCTGCGTGGGACTTGTCAACCACGGCGACGAGCCCTTTGAGGTGCGTCGTGGCGACCGCATCGCGCAGATGATGTTTTTGCCCGTTCTTGCCGCCGAGTTTCTGACCGTCGACACTCTCGACGAGACCGAACGCGGTGCGGGCGGCTTCGGCCACACGGGTGTGAAATAAAGCTAACAGAGCAAAAAGGACAGAGAAGGTAATGGGTGTTATCCTTATCGGAGAAATCACGAATCGGATTGCTACTATGTTGCAAATTTCATCCGCAGTAAACAAATAATTAGCCCCGACAGATTTCAAGTCTGTCGGGGTCCTCATTTTAAGGATGTTGAAGTTTTATGTTCAAATCATCAAACGAATCCACTTGTTCTCCTGAATATTGCTCGTTATATCTGTTAAAGAGAATAGAGGGTATTCCAAGCATTTGGGCAGATAAAATATTAGCAATGCTATCATCTACAAAAAGGCATTCGTCTGCTGATGCTTGTATTTGTTTTAACGCAATACGGTATATTTGAGGATCAGGTTTTCTGTAATGCACATCTCCACTGATTATTCTGTATTTGAAATACTTGTCAATGCCATAATATTCGGTAATATATCTACTCCACTCCGATACATCCGTAGACAATAAAACAAAATCATATTGTTTATAATATTTTTCTGCAAATAAAACAAACGATTTGTCAAAAGAAAGATAATTTTCGATATAGTTTTTCATATGATATTCGGGGTCTTTGTAACCCAATTTAGAAAGGAATTCATATGAACTTATATGACCTAATCCTGCTTTTGTAAACCATTTTTGATTTTCAAGCAAATCCTTTATTCGTCCATGTTCCGATACATCGAAGTGTTCATACGTATAAGGAACAAAGTTTCCTGTTCTGTCTTTTAATATTACTCCGTACATATCGATTATCAAAGTTGTAATCTTTTGGGACATCATCTCGTTGCTCCTTGATATTTTTATCGCCAGTTTCGCCTTTGTATTACAAAGGCACAGGGCAAAGCCCATACACCTATGGCTACACACGCCCTGAGGCTCCCTCCGGGAGGGAGCTGTCAGCGAAGCTGACTGAGGGAGAGTGCGTAACAAGGAAGACACTACAACCCTAAAGTCACGCAGGCTCCTTCCGTCACGGCTACGCCGTGCCACCTCCCTCTCGGAGGGAGGCTTTTCGTTAGCCTCATTATACCACAAATCGGCAGAGAAAACAAGTTCTCTGCCGACATTTTGTGCACGCAAATTCTCCGTTAAGAGTATCACGCCAAAATTTCTCTGTCTTTTTTGTCTGCAGGAGAGAGATTCCGTTGACTTTTCAACTTCTTCAGATCGGACACCCTGTGATGCTCCGGTTTCGTTTTGTTATAATATAAAAACGGATGAAAAATTGATGCAAAAGCCGGGACCTGCCTGCTTTTTTTGTATAAGAGTATTGCATTTTGTGAAAAAATATGATATAATATGATGAAACAATGGTATTTTTCATCAAAATACCGCAAATGCTTTGAACAAAGAAAGGAAACTTCACATCATGAAAGGCATTATTCTTGCAGGCGGCTCCGGCACACGACTCTATCCTTTGACGAAGGTGACCTCCAAGCAGTTGCTCCCCATTTATGACAAGCCGATGATCTACTATCCCATGTCGGTCCTCATGAATGCGGGCATTCGCGACATTCTGATCATCTCCACCCCGCAGGATACTCCTCGGTTCCAGGATCTTTTGGGCGACGGTCATCAGTTTGGTGTGAACCTTTCCTATGCCGTGCAGCCCTTTCCCGACGGATTGGCACAGGCATTCATCATTGGCGCGGACTTCGTTGGAAGCGATCCGGTCGCGATGGTGCTCGGTGACAACATCTTTGCGGGCCACGGTCTGAAGAAGCGTCTGAAGGCCGCTGTGGCAAACGCGGAAAACGGCAAGGGCGCAACTGTGTTCGGCTACTACGTCGACGATCCCGAGAGATTCGGCATCGTGGAATTTGACTCCGAGGGCAAGGCGATCTCGATCGAGGAAAAGCCGCAGAAGCCCAAGAGCAACTACTGCGTCACGGGACTCTATTTCTACGACAACCGCGTCGTGGAATACGCCAAGAATCTGAAGCCGTCGGCACGCGGCGAGCTGGAGATCACCGACCTCAACCGCATCTATCTCGAGGAGGGAGACCTCAACGTCGAGCTGCTCGGTCAGGGCTTTACCTGGCTGGATACGGGAACGCACGAGAGCCTGGTCGATGCGACCAACTTCGTCAAGACCGTCGAAACGCACCAGCACCGCAAGATCGCTTGCCTCGAGGAGATCGCCTACCTCAACGGCTGGATCACCAAGGAGGACGTGCTCGCGGTTTATGAAGTGATGAAAAAGAATCAATACGGTCAATATCTCAAGGACGTATTGGACGGAAAATATATTGACGAAAGGACGAAATAATCATGACGATCATTGTTACCGGAGGCGCCGGCTTCATCGGCTCCAACTTTGTATTCCATATGCTGGGAAAATATCCCGACTACCGCATCGTTTGCCTGGACAAGCTGACCTACGCGGGCAACCTCTCGACCCTGGCGTCCGTGATGGACAACCCCAACTTCCGCTTCGTGAAGGCAGACATCTGCGACCGTGAGGCAGTCTACAAGCTCTTTGAGGAGGAGAAGCCCGACATCGTCGTCAACTTTGCCGCAGAGAGCCACGTTGACCGCTCGATCGAAAATCCCGGTGTCTTCCTGGAAACCAATATCATGGGTACTGCCGTGATGATGGACGCCTGCCGCAAGTACGGCATCACGCGCTATCACCAGGTGTCCACCGACGAGGTTTACGGTGACCTTCCGTTGGATCGCCCCGATCTCTTCTTCACCGAGGAGACCCCGATCCACACCAGCTCCCCCTATTCCTCCTCCAAGGCAGGTGCCGACCTTCTGGTTCTGGCATACCACCGCACCTTCGGTCTGCCCGTCACCATCAGCCGCTGCTCGAACAACTACGGCCCCTACCACTTCCCCGAAAAGCTGATCCCCCTCATGATCGCAAACGCACTGGCCGACAAGCCTCTGCCCGTTTACGGTGAGGGTCTGAACGTGCGCGACTGGCTCTACGTTGAGGACCACTGCAAGGCGATCGACCTGATCATCCACAAGGGACGCGTCGGCGAGGTCTACAATATCGGCGGTCACAACGAGATGAAGAACATCGACATCGTGAAGATCATTTGCAAGGAGCTCGGCAAGCCCGAGAGCCTGATCACCTATGTCACCGACCGGAAGGGGCATGATATGCGGTATGCCATCGACCCCACCAAGATCCACAACGAACTTGGCTGGCTGCCGGAGACCAAATTTGCCGACGGCATCCAGAAGACG
>JAZSJS010000001.1:0-10753 GCA_045534435.1 Eubacteriales bacterium | reverse complement strand
CTTTTTGGGGAGCAGAGTGGGAATGACCGCGCAGAACCATCCTTCTTCTGTGTAACCGCATTTTGCGTTGGCGGCATCGGTCAATGCTTTTGTTACTTTCTTTCTTGTCAAAGGCTCGGGGAAGTAAACAGGAAGAGCACGGCATAGCAACGTTGACCTTTCTTTCTGCTCATATGCCGCAAGTAATAGTTCCAGCGCAGATTGATCGTTCATTTCGATTGCCCGTCGTGCTCTTTTGAGGGTTAAGGTGAAATCCTCGGTTAAGAGTTCCACCTTGTCAATGGTTTTCATAATTTCTTGTGTTTGTTCTTTTGTTAGTTTCATAAATCTCCTTTCTTTGTTTGTGGTATACTTTACCACTATAAATATTATAACATATATGCTTTGACGGCGCAAGTAGGAAACTGTGCCAAAAGTGTGCCAATTTTGTGCCAAAGCAATATTTTTTTGTATTTCTTAAGAAAATTTTCGCTTAGCTCAACATAAAAATAACAGAATGCCCGTCAGATTTCTCTAACGGGCAATGTCAACTGCATAATATCAGCGTCCTTAAATCATTCCAAAATGCTTCAACGCTTCCTTGATTGCTTTTTCTTTATCCGGTGGGCACTGAGGTTGCTTCGCATCCTCGGATTTCGGCTTATTGTAGTTCTCACGCTCAATGATACCGCACGTCTGCTTCACCTGTGCGATATACAAGCTGCTGACCTTCAAGCCACTGTGCTCCAGCACATAATCCTTGATCTCCTGGTAGGTAGCTTTCTTTTCCGCATCGGTCAAATCCAGTTCATCCATATCCAAGTTAATCTCGATATGTTGCTTTGTATTTAGTTTGGACAACAAACATACACTTTCGACGTGTCCCGTTCTGGGGAACATGTCAACGGGTGTTACAGTTCCGATCTCATATCCCAGCTCCTTGAAGATCACGCAGTCTCTTGCCAGCGTGTCGGGGTTGCAGGAGACGTAGACCACGCGGCCAAAGCCGCGCGCCGAAACGTAGTGGATCAGCTCCTCGGTCGAGCCCTTTCGGGGCGGGTCGAACACCACCACGGTATTCCTTGCGTCCAATGCTCCCCGCGCCGCCTCGGCGGCTCCGAGCAGCTTGCTTGCATCCGACGCGTCGCCGCAATAAAACGACGCCCGCTCGATGCCGTTGCGCGCGGCGTTCTCCCCGGCACACTTGACCGCTTCGTCCACGATCTCGATGCCGATGACCTCGCGCGCCGCGTCCGCCATCGAAAGCCCGATGGTTCCGATGCCGCAATAAAGATCGAGAAGGATCTCCTTCCCCGTCAGCGCGGCTTCTTGTTTTGCGATGCCGTAAAGCAGCTCGCAGGCATCGTGATTGACCTGATAAAACGCGCCCGCCGAGATGCGGAAGCGCAGTCCGCACAGCTCGTCCTCGATGTAATCGCGCCCCGCAAGGAGACGGTATCTCTCACCCAGCACCACGTTGGTGTTCTCGGTGTTGACGTTGATCAGCAGGCTCTTCACGCTCGGAAATTCCGCCTCCAAGCGCTCGGCAAGCAGATTTTCGCGCGGAAGCCTTTCCCCGTTGAGAACGAGACAGACCATGATCTCGCCGGTCCTTTGTCCGTATCTCAGATAGATGTGGCGCAAAAGCCCCGTGCGCGTCTCCTCCTCGTACGCCCGAATCTTGTTTTCATCGCAAAAGCGACAGATCAAGGACGTAATTTCCCCGAACACCGTCGGCTGGAGTCTGCAATCGTCTGCAGGTACGATCCGATGCGTTCCCGTCGCGAAAAAGCCGACCTCCATGCCGTCCTTTCCGTTGCGGACGGGATACTGCGCCTTGTTTCGATAGCCACACAGCTTCCCCGTGCTTCTCACGGGCGCGACGCTGACCTCACTCAAGCCAACCTTGCGGAAGGCGTTTTGCACGTAGTCGCGCTTGATCTCCAATTCATGCTCATATTTGACGTGACGGTAGACACATCCGCCGCATCCCGCAGCGCGACAGTCCGCCTCACAGCGCAGAGGCGAGGCAACGATCAATTTCTCGATCCTTGCCACCAGATAGCTCTTATTCACCTTGATCACACGGGCGTCGATCTCATCCCCCGTCACGGCGTCTCGCACGAACACGACCTGTCCGCGTCCGCCGTCGGCAGCCGGCAGATGTGCCACCCCGCAGCCGAGATTGTTGATCTCCTCGATCCTCAGTCGAACGATCTCATTTTTTCGCATCACGCAAAAAGCTCCTTTTTACAGTACCCGAATCGTATTGCTGACCGCGATCTCCACGCAAAGCGTCGAATCCGCCTCGAGCAGCAGCTCCTTGATGCGGCGGCAGACCGGATGCTCGGTGTGGAAATGGCCCGCGGCAAGCAGATTGATGCCGCACTCGGGCGCGTCGGTCAGGTGGTTATATTTCAATTCGCCCGACAGATAGGTATCCGCCCCGGCACGCTTGGCGGCATCGACCTCACTCGAGCCACTGCCTCCGAGGATGGCGATGCGATGCACGGGAAGTCCCGCGTCGGCAACCAAGATCGAATCGGCATCGGTCGCGCCTCTGACAAGCTCTGCAAATTCCTCCAAGGACATCGCCTCGGGCAATACGCCGATGCGTCCGAGCGCCTCACCGCCCTCTCCAAAGGGCTCGACGCTCTCCAGACCGAGAGCTGCGGCAAGCACGTCGTTCACGCCGCCCTCGACGGCATCCAGACGCGTGTGAAAGCTCATGGCGCAAACACCGGCACGCAAGAGCGCGATCAGCTTTCTCGCCACGTGATCGTCGGGCGTGAGCGCACGGAGCGGAGAAAATACCAGGGGATGATGCGCAACGATGAGGTCATAGCCCTCCGCGATCGCCTTCTCCACGATCTTCTCGGTCACGTCCAATGCCACCAGAACCCTCTTGACCTCGGCATTTTTGTCATGACAGCACATCAGACCGTCGTTATCCCACTCACAGGAGAGCGATCTCGGGATCCGCTCCTCCAAAAAACGGTACAAATCACAAATTTTCATAGCAAGCTCTCCAAGCTCCTTTTCATGTATTCCTCAAACGAGGTATCCGCCTGCGCCGACTTCGCCTTGCCGCGCAGAACCGTCTCCAGGACCGCGATCTCGTGGCGCACGAAGTCCTCGAATAGCGGCGGACGCGTCTCGATATTCAGGCGTCCCACAGCCAGCTCAACGTCGCTGTACGAATCGCTCTTGCCCGTATAGCGCGCGGCGAGCGTCTGATAATATTTATCCTCATAGGTGACCGTCTCGCCCTCGATCGAAAAGCCGTTTTCGATCAACCATCTCCGCAAAACAGAGGCTCGTGACATCGGCTGCAGGATGAGTCCGATCCTCTCGCTCCGGATCCACGGTGCCTCCGACAGGATCCTCACGATCAGCTCTCCTCCCATGCCGAAGATCATCACGTTGTCGGGAGAAAAGTCCTCCACGCCGTGCAGTCCGTCGGTCAGGAGCGTGCCGATCCGATCCGAAAGCCCCGCCGCCGCGATATTGGCTCGCGCTGCCGCGATCGGGCCTTGATTGACGTCGCACGCCAGCGCCTCGGAAACCAGCCCCTCCCGCACCAGATGGATCGGAAGATAGGCATGATCGGTTCCAACGTCGACGGCTCTGCCGCCCACGGTCAGATACGGAACCGCGCTGAGCAGGCGCGCGCCCGGTGTTGTCGGAGTGTGCATGAGATGACCACCTTTCTTTCTCTGATTTTCCCGATGTGGCGAGAGGGGAAAACCCTCATCGGAATTTCCCCCTCTTCTCCACGGTTTTCCCGTTCCTTATGCTTCCTTTGCAGCCAAGAACTTGTTGATCTCTGCGATCAGCGCGTCGGCATCGGTGCCGTGAACGGCGCAAGCATCCTCAACCGATTCTCCGCGGGATGCGGGGCAGCCGAGACAATGCATACCGATGGCAAAAAAGAACTGCGCGGTCTCCGGATCGTGATCCAAGATGTCGCCGATAATGGATTTTTTCGTAACAACCATCGTTTTTTCTCCTTTTCTGATTTCTTTCAAATTTCAATTCAATTCCACGTTCTCGGGGAACCTACGCTTATTATACCCCAAAAACCCTGCTCTGTCAATCTTTCCAAAGATTTTTTTCAAGAAAATTCGGGTTTTCTCTTGCAATATTGTGAAATATCCTTTATAATATAATGTGGCAGAAAATGCCGGGAGAACGATTCCCGGCGGCCTTTGATTTTATTTCACCGCGCCCCACGCAGGAGCGGATCAACAGGAGGAAACAGACATGAAAATTTTGGTCGTTAACGCCGGAAGCTCTTCGCTCAAATATCAGCTCTTCGACATGACCGACAACAGCGTTCTTGCAAAGGGTATTTGCGAAAAGATCGGTATCACGCCCACCAGCGGCATCATCACACACAAGCGTCCCAACGCAGAGAAATATTCCAAGGAGACCCCCGTTCCGGACCACATCGCGGCAATCAGCCTCGTGCTCAAGACGCTGACCGACCCCGAGCTGGGCGTCATCAAGGACGTCAGCGAGATCGAGGCAGTCGGACACCGCTTCGTTCACGGCGGCACGAAGATCAAGGAATCGGGCATTCTGGACGAGGAGACGATCGCTTACGTCGAGTCGATCATCCCGATCAACCCGCTTCACGGTCCCGCCTCTCTCAAGGGCTTCAACGCTTGCCGTCAGGCAATGCCGAACGTTCCTCACGTCGGTGTCTTTGACAGCGCGTTCTACGCAACCATGCCCGAGGCATCCTATATGTACGCTGTTCCCTACGAATGGTATGAAAAATACGGCATCCGCCGCTACGGCTTCCACGGCACGTCGCACCGCTACGTTTCCGCCGAGGCTGCAAAGCTGGTCGGCAAGCCGATCGAGGAGCTCAAGATCATCACCTGCCACATCGGCTCGGGATCCTCGATCACCGCGATCAAAAACGGCGTTGCCGTTGACACCTCGATGGGCTTCACCCCTCAGGACGGTCTTCCCATGGGCACGCGCTGCGGCCCGATCGATCCCTCGATCGTCACCTTCATGATCCGTCAGGGCCTTTCCGCCGACGAGATCGACAACATTCTCAACAAGAAGTCGGGTATGATCGGTGTTTCCGGCGTGTCGAGCGACGCGCGTGAGGTCTGGGAGGCAGTCGATCAGGGCAACCACCGCGCACAGCTTGCGATGGATCTCGTCATCCACAACGCAAGAAAGCTGATCGGAAGCTACGTTGCCGAAATGAACGGCGTTGACGTCATCGTCTTCACCGCAGGCCTGGGAGAAAACGACAATCTCGTCCGTCAGGGCGTTGCCACCAACCTCGAGGCACTGGGCGTCAAGATCAACGAGGAGCTCAACATGAACGCTCCCAGAGGATCTCTCCTTGATCTCACCGCAGAGGGCTCCAAGGTCAAGGTCTTCGTCATTCCCACCGACGAGGAATTGATGATCGCAAAGGATACCGAGCGCATTGCAAAGGATTATTACGCAAAATAATTGAAAAAATTTGCAAAAAATCAAAAAAAGAAGAGAAAACCTATTGCAAAATCCCCGTTTTTGGTGTAAAATATATTTAAGTGTGTGCCGGACAAGCCTGCCGGCAGCAAAATCTGATTGATTACTTTTGGAGGTTTACCATGGTAGTAGCTGGCGATTTTAAAAACGGCATTACTTTTGATGACGGCGAGGGCAACGTCCTGCAGGTCGTCGAATTCCAACACGTCAAGCCCGGAAAGGGTGCGGCTTTCGTTCGTACGAAGCTGAAGAACGTGATCTCGGGTGCGGTAACCGAGAAGACCTTTAACCCTACCGACAAGTTTGAGAACGCTTACATTGAAAGAAAGGATATGCAGTATTCCTACGATGACGGTGATCTGTATCACTTCCTGGACACCGAAACCTGGGAAGAAACCCTCATCGCTCACTCCAAGGTCGGCGACAACTTCCGCTTCGTGAAGGAAGAGATGATGTGCAAGATCATTTCCTACAAGGGCAACGTCTTCGGCGTTGAGCCTCCCACGTTCGTGGAGCTCGAGGTCACCGAGACCGACCCCGGCTTTGCAGGAAACACTGCAACCAACACCCTCAAGCCCGCAACGCTCGAGACCGGCGCCGAGATCAAGGTTCCGCTCTTCATCAACGTGGGCGATATGCTCAAGATCGACACCAGAACCGGCGAGTATCTTTCCAGAGCTTAATTTCAAACCACAAGGGGAAGACTTTGCAAGCCAAGGTTTTCCCCTCTTGAATACCAAAACACAGAAAGGAAGGTATCCATCATGAACCTGACCGAAAAATCCGCTTATCTGAAGGGCCTTGCAGACGGCCTTGAATATGACAAAACCACAAAAGAAGGCAAGATCATCGCGGCTCTCCTCGATCTCGTTGACGAGATGGCGAAGGAGATCGCCGACGTGCAGAGCGACATCGCCGACATCGACGAGGATCTGGACTATCTGAACGACTACGTTGAGGAGCTGGACGACGATCTGCAGGCAGTTGAGGACTTCCTCGACGAGGAGGTCGAGCTCGATGAGGACGACTACGACGAGGATGACTACGACGACGAGGACTTCGAGGAGTGCGACGGTGACTGCACCGCGTGCGACGGCTGCGACTGCGGCGACGAGGATTACTATGAGATCGTCTGCCCCTCCTGCGGCGAAACCGTCTGCTTCGACGGCGAGCTCGATCCCGAAAATCTCCTCTGCCCCGCTTGCGGCGAAAAATTCGGCTGCATCGTCGACGAGGATGATTACAAGAAGATCAACGAGTGATCGTTGAATTCATAAAAAGGCGGCAGAAGGCTTCCCTTGGCGTACCTGCGATAAAGCAGGTGCGCCTTTTATACGTTCCGTTGATATTTTCAACCAAAATTAAACAATGCCGTTATTGAATAACGCTGAATATGTGATATAATATAATCAGAACAGGCGCTTGTTACTTTATACCTTGGAGGAAAATATGGAACTTAAAATTAGCGAAAATTTAAGAAATTTACGTAAAGAGCGCGGCAACACACAAGACGATCTCGCGAATCATCTTGGTATTTCTGTGCAGGCAGTATCTAAATGGGAGCGAGGCGATGGCTTTCCTGATATTACGCTTCTTCCGTATCTCGCATCCTATTACGAAGTAACGGTAGACGATATTTTGGGGTGTAATTCTATTAGAAAGCAAGACGACATCGAATCATTTAAGGCTCAGGCACAAGTACTGATCAATAAAGGAAAACGCAGAGAAAGACTTGCGCTTTGCCGAGAAATGCAAAAGAAATATCCGAATGACGAAACAGTTCTGTTTGAACTGGTGTACGATTTGGATGCAGTAGATTTTAAATCAAATAGTGATGAAATCATTTCTATTTCTACAAAACTTTTGAAAAGCGATTCGATTGATATTCGCTATGGTGCCATTCAAATGCTGGCATTTACTTATTCAAAATTGGGCAATGATGAAAAGGCAATAGAATATGCCAAAATGATACCATGCAATAGAGATTTGCTTTCCTCTGTACTAAAGGGAAAGGATTTGGTGGAACATTGTCGTTGGTATTTTTGGAATGTATGCGATACTATGCTTAGACTCTCTCACAATATGATCCAGTGTCCAGAAGCGGGATATACCGCAGAGGAACGACACTCTATAAGAGAAACATTGTATAAATTTTATCATTTAATCTTCTCGGATGGTGATTTTGGTTTTTTTGAAAATCGCCTTGGAAGGCTTTGTCGTGATATGGCGATAAGTTCGGCGGAAATGGGCAAGGCAGATCAAGCTTTTGATGAGCTCGACAAAATGTGTGAGCATATGGAAAAATATCAGAAATTCACGAATATAGAACATACATCTCTTTTGGTTCGTGGATTAAAATATGATTCTTCGCAGAGCGGCAGCAGTGACGAATATAGTATGGCTTACGGCTTCCTTTGTTCCTTAGATGAAAATCCTCGGTTTGAGTGCTTGCGTTCCGATGAAAGATTACAAGCAATAAAAAATAGATTGCAAGCTTTAGGATAATATTTTGCCCCGCCTCGCGCGGGGCTTTGCTTTTGTGTCCACAAAAGCAGTGCTTGTCAGGAAAAGAAGACGGACTTTCGGGGCACACAAACCAAAGGCTCCCTTGTGTAAAGGGAGCTGTCACCGAAGGTGACTGAGGGATTGTTTTACGGTAGAATTTTGCTTTTTACAATCCCTCCGTCTCGGCAAGCCGTGCCAATTTGCTTGCAAATTTTCTCCCATTTACACAAGGCAGGCTCATTACCGCCCGACAGTGCATCTATAAGTTGTAACACATTATACCTTGCTATGCGAGGCATGTAAAAAGGAGTACGAAAATCGTCCGTACTCCTTTTTGTTTTTCGGCAGGTAAACCTGCTTTATGGAAGGAGTCCCTTCTGCCGACTTTTTATTTCACAGAGATTTTTTGTGAAGATTTTGTGGGACATACGTCAAACAAATCTTGTCGCGTGCGGATTGCAGCCGTCGAAAAGGCCCGCGAGGAGAATCGTACCGTGGAAATCCTTGACCAGCTCATAGGTCGGACGGCAGAAGAATTCGTGATGATAGCCGGGAAGGCTGATATATTGCGCGTCCTTGTGCGTGGCGGCGTGAAAGAGTCGCTCGCCGCAGTTGAAGAGCAGCGTGTCGGCACCGACGAGTCGGTAACCCTCGATGCTGCCTCCGTTGGGGACACCGTGATGCGGCACCTGGAAGAGATCGCTCTTCAGATGCTTGCCGTGTGTCTGCACCATAAACTCCCACGCGGCCCTTGCCGCGTCACCGGAGATCAGGAGTGTCTTGCCGCCAACGTAGAGACGCGTGACCAGGGATGCGTTGTTGTCATCCTCGTTCATCGCATCGGGCGCATATTCCAGCAGTGCCTCGGGGGTGCAAAGCACCTCGATCTCGACGTCGGCAAGACGCACACGCTCCCCCATTTCAAGACGTCGGATCGGCGTTTGCGGACTGTGTGCTTGCATGGTTTTCTCCACATCGCCTCGACCGATCGAATGATACCAGAACTCGCGGATCTCAACCCGCTCCTTGTAGGACTCGAGAAAATACTCCAAAAAGCCGCGGTGGTCGCGGTGATAGTGCGTGATGACCCATGCCGAGACTCTGATTCTCTCAAGCGCATATTGCTTGGAAAGCCGCCGCATCATTCCGAAAAGATGATGCGCATCAGACGCACCCTGACCGCCGTCGTACACCAAAAACGTACCATCCGAGAGCAGAAACAGCATACTCATGCCGTTGTCAAAGCCACATTTGCAATAGCCGCAGTTGGAGCTGCTGCTGACCGCCATTAAATAGCCTTGCGTGGGAATGCCTGCCTCATTCATGGTTCTTTTTCACCTCAACATCCAAAAATCTCGCGCAGTGATCGCTCGATTTGCAAAGCAGCTCATCAAACAGCACGCGATGAACCTTGACGTTCACAAGATCGGTGGTCACGGCAACGTGGTCGATGGCAGTTCCGCACTTTTGCAGCTCGGTCGAGCCGACCAGATGGCACCAATAATCGGTTCCGTTCTCTTCGATATCCTCCGCAACCAGCATACCGCTCTCCATATCCAAGCCGTCCACCATAACGCGGAACGGCTCGCTGTGATGATGGCAGTTATAGTCACCCGTCACAAAGATCGGCACGGTGGGATAGTGACGGCGCAGATGCACCAGCTCCGCGTGCGCGTCAATCCCTCCCTGCAGCTGCTTTTCTCCCGCGACGGGATAGAAGTGCAGATTCATGTGAATATAGCGCTTTGTGGGATCTTGTTTGTCGGCATACATCGCCCAGTGATAGGAGAAAAAGTCGCTGCGACCAAACAAATGATAGCGGCTCTGCAAAACCTCGTAGCGATCCTTGCGGTAAAGCAGAGGCGTGCAGTTGTCGTAATACTTGGCGCCCTCGGTCTGCGGAAGATCGCGGGTGGGCGTCTCAACGAAGGCATAGACCTCCGAAAGCCGCTCCGCGAGTGTCTCCTTCATCTGGCGCGTGACCTCCTGCAAGCCGAGAAAATCAGGCTGAAAATAGAGATACTGTGCCGCCAGAATATCGGCGCGCTCCTCATAGGACAGCTCAAAATCCTGCGAATTTTGCGCAGTGGAGAACAGAACGTTCGAGGTCATGACGCGGATATCGGACGCGTCCGCTTTCACAACGTGATCGTGTCCCGCCTGCTTCAGGTATTGAAAAATGTCTTCTCGTTTCATCTCAAAATCAATCCTCTTTTTTCTTGATCTCAACGTCGATAAATCTTGAGCAATGGTCGCTCGACTTGCAAAGCAGCTCGTCATGCAGCACGCGGTGCAGCTTGACACGGCAGAGGTCGGTGGTGACCGTGATGTGATCGATAGCAGAGGGATACTTTTGCAGCTCCATCGAGCCGATCTTGTGGCACCAATAAGCGGTTCCGCCGGGCTCAATGTCCTCTGCCAGCCAGGATCCTGTCTCCATATTCAAGCCCTCGATCATCACCATGAAATTGGGATGCTCGCGGTGGCAGTTGTAGTCGCCCGTGACAAAGATCGGCACGCGCGGGAAATGACGGCGCAGATGCACCAGCTCCTCATGTACCTCGCGGATACCCGGCAGCTGCTCCTCGTTGCAGTTGTAGAAATAGTGCAGATTCATGTGGATATATTGCTTGACAGGATCCTGTTTGTCGGCATACATCGCCCATTGATAGGACCAGCAGCTCTGCTCGTGAAAGACGTGGAAGCGGTGCGCGATCAGATCAAATTTGGTCTTGTTGTAAACCAAGGGCGTGTAGTTGCGGTGTGCCAC
>JAZSJS010000032.1:0-6444 GCA_045534435.1 Eubacteriales bacterium | reverse complement strand
AACAGGGGGGATTTTTTGCGAAGCAGATTTTTGACAAACGACGAGATCGCGCGCATCCAAGCGTGCATGGGCGTGGAGAGTTGGTTGCCGTTCGCCGTTGCGCTGGAGACAGGGTTGCGCATCGGAGACGTTGCCGCGTTGACGTGGCGCAACGTGCGCGGGCGGCGCATTTATTACGTTGCGCAAAAGACCAAAAAGCCCGGTGTTGCGGAGATTTCCGACGAGCTGTGTGTTTTGCTTGCCGTTAAGAGGCGCAAGGATCGCTCCAAGTGGGTTTTTCCGTCTCCGTACAATCATGAGCGGCATATTACGCGTCAAGGACTTTGGAAGCGTCTGAAAACCGCCGCAAAGCATGCCGTTGGAGTTGATCTGCACGGTTGCTCGCCTCATAGCTTGCGAAAGGTGTTTGGCGTGGCCGAATATCGCGCGCATGGCGTGAGGGCTGCGCAAGAGGCTTTGCAGCATGCCGACGTCGGCACCACGGAAATATATGCGCTTGCAGATTGGGAACAAGATCGTGATGCACCTTTGGTTCGCGGTGATCTTCCGAGGATTTTGCGCTATATCGTCGATTACCTCAAAGGTAAATGAAATTTACAGATTGACAAACTCGGCGCGTTGTGCTAAAATGAAAAAAAATACAGAAAGGAGATCAGACGCCACGGCGTCGGCTCCGAGCTTATTTTTTCCGAAGGGCAACGCCCCGGCAGGCAGGTGTCTGCTTTGTGGGTGACCCAATTATACAAAATCAAAATTTTGTATAATTGAGGGGAGCGAAAAAGCGATATTTCCATGAAATTACCGGGAAATATCGTAATCAGCCAAAATCAAGCTGCCATCGACGGCTTTTTCGAAAATCAAAATGTAATCCTTGTGATCACACTCTGCATAGACAGTTACCTTGGCAAACGGATATTCCTTTTCCTCACGTGTTCTGTTTCGCTCGGCAATCTCCACACTGTAATCGGTATATACGTATTTTCTCACCAAAACCCGACTCTTGCTCTCTGCGATCCGGTGAACCTGCTCAACCGCGATCGTCTCCAGATCATCTGTAAACCAGCCGGTATCCTGTTCGAGGCGCTTAAAGTGCGGAATCAGATAAAAAACAGTCACCAAAATCCCAACGATCGCCCAAACGGAAATCAAAACGATCAAAATGGTGAAAAGCGTTCTTTTCTTCATCACAGAATCCTTCTTTCAAGTCAAGCATCGCATCAAGATGCTGAATTTCTGCTTTCATTATAGCATGTGCAAATTATAATGTCAAGATTTTTTATAAATCCAAAAATTTATGAAATTTTACATTTGATAGACATTTTTTTCAAAAAGGTATTCCTTTTTTTCATTTGGTATGATATAATATGATTATCAAATCTATTTTCAGTCATTGGAGGTTTAAAATGGCTATCAAAATGCGTATTCTGTATGCCTCGAGCAAAAAGAAGATCAACAACATTGCCAATCTGATCAAGACTCAGTATGAGCTTGCATTCAATTCTGTGGACGTGATTCCGCCCGCATATTCCTGTGACAAGGAGCGCATCGTGATTCTTGCGGTCTCCGCCAAGGGTGACATCAGCGATTCTCTGCGGCTGTTCTGCCGCGAGCTGACCAAGGCGCGCGCACAGAACGTGGCACTGCTGATCGACGGCGATGAAAAGGTCGCTGCAAAGCTCAAGGAAACTCTGACCGAGGCCGGAACCAACGTCATCGACGAGGTTCTCTATGTCAAGGGTGGTCTGCCCATCATCGGCGGCTCTGTCAAGCCCGAGGAAAAGACCGAGATCTTCGCATGGGTTGACCGTGTGATCGCAAATCTGAAATAATCGGACGTTTCCGTCCCGTTCAAAGGGGTTGTCTCGAGTGTGATCTTGAGACAACCCCTTGGTTCGTTTAATTGTTCTCATTGGTCGGCTTCTCGTACGGATTGCTTTTGCGGTAAGAACGCGGCGAGCATCCAACGTATGCCTTGAAAGTTTTGCAAAAATAACTGCAATCGTTGAAACCGGTTTGGAAAGCCACCTCGGTGATGGAAGACTCTTTATTTGACAGAAGCGTCTTTGCTTTCTCAAGCCGATATGTCAAAATATAGAATCTCCAAAAACAAGCCGTCGAAGAACTTTCTGCCATGATCGCCGAGTATACCCGCGAATATCCGCTTTCTTTCGCATACGAAAACGGGAAAGATCTGTCCGATTATAAATGCATTTACATCGGTACGAAGGCAAGTAATCCTTATATTCGGGCGCACTCGAAAGATATTCTTTCCAAGGAGGAAGAATATGTGATCAGAGTGGAAAACAATGTCGCCGTTATTGAAGGATATGACGATGCGGGTGCTTTATACGGTGCTTTGGATTTTTACAACAAATACATCGTAAAGCACGAGCATCGCGACAAGCCCCCCTATTGGACGAATTTTTTGGAGGAAGATACCCTGCCGAATTTCATGCACACCTCCGCCCCTGCGGTCAAGGAACGCGGTCTGTGGACATGGGGACACGTCATATACGATTACAGAGAGTATCTTCACAACATGATGAAGCTGAAAATGAACCGCGTTGTTATATGGAACGACTTTGTTCCTACAAACGCGAATGAAATTGTAGCGTTTGCGCATTCCCGCAATATAAAGGTGATCTGGGGTTTTGCATGGCTTTGGGATACCAATTGTGGGAGGATCGATATTCGAAATTTAGAAGCCTGTCCGAGAGAGATTTTTGAGAAATACGAGAAAGAATACGCGGGCATCGACGGAGACGGTATCTATTTTCAAACCTTTACTGAGTGGAAGGATGACGCCATTGAAGGAGTCAACATTGCGAGCGCAGCAGCAGATCTTGTGAATCGAACCGCCGCTTTATTCTACGAGAAATATCCGAAAATGGAGATCCAATTCGGCTTGCATGCAACCTCAGTAAAAAACCATCTTGATGTTATCAGAACGGTAGATCCGAGGATCCGCATTGTTTGGGAAGATTGCGGTGCCTTCCCTTTCGCATATTCGCCGAACGACGTTGCGGATTTTGACGGAACGAAGGATTTCGTGCGCCGCATCTCTCGGCTTCGAGGTGCGGATGACCGTTTCAGTGTCGTAACTAAGGGACTTGTCAACCTTGATTGGTTGAAGTTCGAGCATTTAACAGGCCCTCAGACAATTGGCGTAAGCACGAGGAGTCTGAAAGCAAATTATTCGGAGGAGAAACAAAGGATTTGGCGTTATATTCAAGCGGGTTGGCTGGTGAATGCAGACAAGGCACATGAGATGATTCGAGAAATGCGGTGTCTGAAAAACGGCGATCTTAGTATATTGGCTCTGGTTGAGGACGGCTTGTTTGAAGAAAAAATCATGTATCCCGTCGCGCTTTTTTCCGAGATGCTTTGGGATTGCAACGGCGCTCTGAGTACAATTATGAACGAGGTCGCGCTGCGAAGCTACGTCAGTTTTGCATAAGGAGGAGAAGACAGTGGACTACAGATCACAACTGACAGAAACCCTTTTGCCCTTTTGGTTGGAAAACGCGATCGATTGGGAAAACGGCGGTATTTTCACATGCCTTGATGAGAAAGGCAAAATTTACGGAACCGAAAAGAGTGTTTGGTTTCAAGGGCGCGCGCTATGGAGCTTTTCGAAGGCATATACCCTGATTGAGCGCGATCCGCAATATTTGAAAGCTGCAAAAAACATTTATGGATTTCTTGCCTGACCGAGCGAGCACTCCTCGAAAATGTGTCTGCCGACGGTAACGCTGTCAATACGCCACTCGGAAGGATCGTCAATCCGGGACATTCCATGGAGGCGGCATGGTTCGTCATGCTGGAGGGACTTCTTGTAAATAACAAAGAGGCGCTCGAGGCAGGCAAAAAGATCATCGACATCACGCTTCCGCTCGGTTGGGACAAAAAACACGGCGGAATGATCGCTTTCACCGATGTTTCGGGACAACCTCCCATGCAGCTTGAATGGGATATGAAGCTATGGTGGCCCCAATGCGAAACGATGATCGCCGCGCGTCTTGCTTATAAACTGTTCGGGGATGAAAAATATTGGTGGCTCTACCGTGACACGGAAGAATATTGCAAAAAATACTTCGTTGATGAAAAGTACGGGGAATGGTATGGTTATTTACATTATGATAATACCGCTTCCACAACCCTGAAAGGCAATATTTTCAAGGGACCGTTCCATATTCCGAGACTCTATATGATTATGGCACTTTTTGAGAGCGGCATGTCTATTCAAACCTATGCAACATAGTTCTCTTCCCTGTTCAATATGATCAACCGAAAAAGCCACCGACAATTGTCGGTGGCTTTTGAGTGTTACAGAATGTTTGTCTTCATTTTTGAGGGGCGGCGTTGAATTCAGGAATGTAATTTTTCGGACTTCCAATACGCAGGACTGACCCCGAAACGGCGCTTGAACATTTTGGAAAAATTCCCGGCATCCTCATATCCACACAGATGTGCGGTTTCGTCAACCGAAAAGCCCTCGCTCAAACGTTGGCGAGCTTCTTCCATGCGTACCGAAATCAGATATTCCTGAATGCTCTGTCCGGTTCGCTCCTTGAAAATTCTGGAAAGATAACGTCGGTCAAGATTCATTTTTTGCGCAATTTCTTCCACGCGCAACGGATACATATACAGCATATTGATATGGTCCTTCACGCGTCTGACATAGTGATTGTTCACCTTTTTGCCGGGGCTGTAAAAGATCTCGGCATACATACGGAACAACAGTCCCGCCACCAGATATTCACGCACGGAGGAATCGTGAAGCGCAAGCATCTCATCGATGATGCCGGGCGGAAACGGAATCACTGTGGGCAATTCCGCGAATTTTTTGGACATTTCTCCGTCAAATCCGATCCATTGATAGATCCACGGGTTTTGCAGGTCGGCGGTATAAGTAACCACCTCATCCGGCAGGATGATGAAGGCTTCCCCGGCATTTACCTGATAGGACTCCCCTCCTTTATATACCGTTCCCGTCCCCTGTGTCACGTAATGGATCAGCGTGTGCTTTCGAATGGTTGGACCGAACGAATGTCCGGGCTCGCAATCCTCATATCCGTAATGCAGCGGATTGAGATCGGAAAAATGGCGATTGAGCAAAGTCAGCTCCATTTGCATTGGTCATCACTCCTCTCAATAGTTACATTATACCATATTTAGGTTACACTTTGCAATAGACTTTTGAAAAAAAACATGCTATAATATACTCGTACATATGAAAAAGGGGTTATAAAACCCTAAAATGAAGGAGATAAGAATTATGAAAGTCACTTTCCTGGGTGCCGGAAGCACCATTTTTTCCAAAAACGTACTCGGAGACACCATGATGTGTGAGTCCTTTCACGACGTTGAAATCGCACTTTATGACATCGACGCCAACCGCTTGGAGGAATCCTACCTCCTGATCTCGGCGATGAACAAGACCATGAACGAGGGCCGCGCCACGGTCAAGAAATATCTGGGCGTGGAACAGCGCAAGGACGCGCTTCGCAACTCGGATTTCGTGGTAAACGCGGTACACATCGGAGGCTACGATCCCTGCACCATCATCGACTTTGAGATCCCGAAGAAATACGGTCTCCGTCAGACCATTGGTGACACGCTCGGTATCGGCGGTATCTTCCGCGGTCTGCGCTCCATTCACGTCATCAAGGACTTTGCAAAGGATGTGGAAGAGGTCTGCCCCAATGCGTGGTTCCTCAATTACACCAACCCTATGGCAATCATCACCGGATATATGCAGCGCTACACGAACGTCAAGACCGTCGGTCTTTGCCACAGCGTGCAGGTCTGCGCAAGAGGCCTTCTGAAGCAGCTGGACATGCTTGACCGTCTGGAGGGATCAAACCATAAGATCGCCGGTATCAACCACATGGCATGGCTCTTGGAGATCACCGACAAGGACGGAAACGATCTCTATCCCGAAATCAAACGCCGCGCAAAGGAAAAGAATGCAACGCAGAAGCACGGAGATATGGTTCGCTTTGACTATATCGACAAGCTTGGCTACTACTGCACCGAAAGCAGCGAGCACAACGCGGAATACAATCCCTTCTACATCAAGCCCGGTCGCGAGGATCTGATCGAGAAATTCAACATTCCGCTCGACGAATATCCCAGACGCTGTGTCAAGCAGATCGCAGAGTGGCAGCAGCAGAAGGAAGAGCTGATGGCAGGCGGAAACGTCCAGCACACCCGCTCCGCAGAATATGCTTCTCACATCATGGAAGCCATTGTCACCAACAAGCCCTACAAGATCGGCGGTAATGTCATCAACCACGGCATGATCACCAACCTCCCCGATCTCGCTTGCGTCGAGGTTCCCTGCCTCGTTGATCCCAACGGCCTCCCCCCCACCTTCATTGGAGATCTTCCCCTGCACCTGGCTGCGATGAACTCCACCAACGTCTATCCGCAGATGCTGAC
>JAZSJS010000015.1:0-31852 GCA_045534435.1 Eubacteriales bacterium | reverse complement strand
GCGGTCAAAGACCTCTTCGGGCGTTCCCTGTACCTCAATCACGCCGTCGCGCATATAGATGACGCGGTCGGAGACATTGCGTGCGAATTCCATTTCGTGCGTCACGATCACCATCGTGCTGCCCATCTGCTTCAGGCTTTTGATCACGCGCAAAACCTCAACGGTCAGCTCGGGATCGAGCGCCGAGGTCGGCTCGTCAAAGCAGAGAATGTCGGGCTTGAGCGCCAATGCACGCGCGATCGAAACGCGCTGCTGCTGACCGCCGGAAAGCTGACAGGGATAGTTGTGCAGCTTGTCGCCAAGTCCAACGCGCTCCAAAAGCGCCGTTGCCTCGGCCTCCAGCTCTGCCGCCGTTCCCCTCTTCAGAAGCTTGGGGGCAAGCATGACGTTCCCCAGAGCATCGTATTGCGGAAAAAGGTTAAAATTCTGAAAAACCAACCCAAAATGCAGGCGTTTTTCGCGAAGATCTGTGTCTCTCGGCTTCTTCTTTTTGAAATCCTCGCCGTTGAACAGCTCCTCGCCGTCAAGAACGATCTTGCCCTCATCGGCAATCTCCAAAAAATTCAAGCACCGCAGCAGCGTGGTCTTTCCGCTTCCCGAGGCTCCGATGATCGAAACGATCTCGCCCTTCTCCAGAGAAAAATCGATTCCCTTGAGCACCTGGGTGGAGCCAAAGCTCTTGCGAATGCCGCTGACCTTTAAATGTTCCTTCTTTTCCATCTCAGCCTCCTTAGGTCACTTCGTAATAGCCGATCTTTTTCTCCAACAGATGGAACAGAACGGTGAGAAGTCCGCTGAAAACGAGATAAAAGACACCCGCATACAAAAGCGGTGTCAGGATCGCGTATTTGTTGACCTTTTCATATGCCACGAGGATAACCTCGGCAATTCCGAGTGTTCTCGCAAGCGCCGTATCCTTGACCAGCGTGATGATCTCGTTGCTCATCGGAGCCACGATGCGGCGGATGACCTGCAAAAGAACGACGTGAGAAAAGATCTGGCGCTTTGTCAAGCCAAGCACCTGTCCCGCCTCGGACTGTCCCTTGGGAACGTTTTTGATACCGCCCTCGAAAATCACGGCAAAATAGCAGGCGTAATTGAGCGCAAACGCGATCAGAACGAAGACAAACTGCAGATCGTTGACACTGTCGAGGTGAAGGATCTCCACCATTTTTTTGTTTTCAACATGAAAACCGTAAGACGGAATAAAGGTGACGATGATACACTGAAGCAAAAGCGGCGTGCCTCGAACCACCCAGATCACCGTCTTCATCAGCCACGAAAGCGGCTTGAAGCGCGACATGGAAAGGAATGCGAAAATCAATCCCAACGGAATCGCGATAACCAACGTAAGTGCAAAGAGCTTCAGCGTAACGCCGAAGCCCATGCACATATCGTATATGATCTTCCAAAAATTCATAATCAAGCGATATTTCTTCGTTTATTCGACTTATTCGACAGGACAAACGACCTCTTCGCCTGCAGAGCCCTTTTCAACGATGATCACCGCGTCCTTTGCGTTTGCAATCAGCGCATCCTTGGTCGCACCGTACTTTGCAGCCTCGCTCTTCTTCACGATCGGAACCTGCTTGTTTGCAAGATAAGGAATCGAAACCGCCATCTTTTCCTGACGCTCCTCGGAGATCGTCATACCGTTCCAAACGAGGTCGATAGTGCCGTTCTCCAGGAGGGTTTCCTTCTGGTTCCAGTCGATCAGCTCAAACTCAACCTCGATCTCTGCGGAATAGGTTGCGTTGAGGTAAGCAACGACAGCCTTGGCAAGATCGATGTCAAAGCCGATCAGCTTTGCATCCGCACCGTCGCTGTCCTTGTATGCGATGGGTGCAAATTCGGTGTAACCGATGATCAGCTTCTTGGAAGCAACGACGTCCTTCCAAGAATCGTCGGTCGCATCCTTCTGAGGATTCGCGGTGTCGGCCTTGACGAGCAGCTCGGTGGTCAGACCGTACTTCTCTGCAACCGTCTTGTAGTCGGTCGCAACAAGCGCGATCATCGCCTCGTTGATCTTGCCGATCAGCGCGTCGTTGCCCTTCTTTGCGGCAATTCCGTACTGCTCCTCTGCAAGAACAACGCCCTCAAGAACCTGATAGTCCTTGAACGTGTCGGTGTCGTTCATGTAGTAGCCTGCCATGACGGAGTCGATGACGGCGATGTCAGCGTCACCCTTGAGCAGACCGTTGAGCGCGTCGAGCTGAGAGTTGACGGGAAGCATTTCCTTGCCGAAGACCAGGTTCTGGTCAGCCGAGCAGGATGCGAGAACGAAGCAGCCCAGAAGCATCAGGGTTGCAAGCAGAAGGGAAAGTAACTTTTTCATGATAAATCTCCTTTTTTTCGGGGTATCCCCGTAGTTTACTTTAGCATTTTACCATACTAAAGCAACTTTGTCAAGTGGGTATTTCATTTTTTATTGAATTTTTGATAATTTTTCTGCTTTTTTCAGCCATTTTTTCAAATACTGTCCCGTATAGGAGCTCTCCACCTCGGAAAGCTGCTCGGGCGTTCCCGTCGCGATCACCGTTCCGCCGCCGTCTCCCCCCTCGGGTCCGAGGTCGATCAGATGGTCGGCGCACTTGATGACGTCGAGGTTGTGCTCGATGACGAGAACCGTGTTGCCCGCGGCGCAAAGCCGCTGCAAAACCTCGAGCAGCTTGGCAACGTCGGCACTGTGCAAGCCCGTGGTGGGCTCATCGAGAATATAGACGGTGCGTCCCGTCGCGCGTTTGGCAAGCTCGGTGGCAAGCTTGACTCTCTGCGCCTCACCGCCCGAGAGCGTGGTGGACGACTGTCCGATCTTGACGTATCCCAATCCAACGTCGTAAAGCGTTTGCAGCTTTCGCTGAATGGCGGGCAAACCGTCAAAGAAGCTCAATCCCTCCTCCGCGGTCATATCGAGGACCTCGAAAATATTCTTCCCTTTATAATGCACGTCGAGCGTGTCGCGGTTATATCTCTTTCCCTTGCAAACGTCACAGGTCACATAGACGTCCGGCAAAAAGTGCATCTCGATCCGCTTGACACCGTCTCCCTCGCAAGCCTCACAGCGTCCGCCCTTGACGTTAAAGGAAAATCTTCCCGGCTTGAAGCCCTTTGCCTTGGCATCCTTGGTCTGAGAGAAGAGATCGCGAATATCGCCGAAGAGTCCCGTATAGGTGGCGGGATTGGATCGCGGTGTGCGTCCGATCGGGCTTTGGTCGATGCTGATGACCTTGTCCAGATGCTCAAGCCCCTCCACGGCATCGTGCTTTCCGGCAAAGGCGATCGCGCGGTTGAGCTTTTCTGCCAGCACGGGATACAGGATTCCGTTGACAAGAGAGGATTTCCCCGAGCCCGAGACACCCGTCACACAGACAAAGCATCCGAGCGGGATCTCCACGCTCACGTTCTTCAGATTATTGTGTCTTGCGCCCACAACTCTCAGGAAGCTGCCGTTGCCCTTTCGTCTTTGCGCGGGAACGGCAATCCGTTTTCTTCCGGAAAGATAGGCTCCCGTGATCGAATCCTCGTTTTGCATGATCTCCTCGGGTGTACCCGCGGCAACCACACGTCCGCCGTGGATTCCCGCACCCGGTCCGATGTCGAGAATATAATCGGCATTTTCCATCGTTTCCTCGTCGTGCTCGACCACGATCACGGTGTTTCCGAGATCTCTCAGTCGCTTGAGCGTGGCGATCAGCTTGGAATTGTCACGCTGATGCAGACCGATGCTCGGCTCGTCGAGAATATAGAGCACGCCGACCAGAGACGAGCCGATCTGCGTCGCCAGGCGAATGCGCTGTGCCTCTCCGCCAGAAAGAGTTCCGGCCTTGCGTGAGAGCGTCAGATAATCCAAGCCGACGCTGGAAAGGAATCCGAGACGCGAGCGGATCTCCTTGAGAATCTCCGCGGCGATGGTCGCCTCACTCTCGGTCAGCTCGAGCGCGTTGACAAACGCAAGGCTCTTTTCGACCGACAGCGCGCAAAGCTCATGAATATTCAATCCGCCTACCGTGACGGCAAGTGGAGAGGGTGCCAGGCGCTGTCCTCCGCATTCGGGACAGGGGGCTTCTTCGATGAATTGGTCGTAATATTCATTCCCCATCATCTGCATCCGATTTTTGATCATACCGACCAAGCCGTCAAACTTGATCCTTTGATGGTGCTCCTCATGCGCAAACCAACGGCGGATGTCGTAAATTTCGTCACCCGTACCGTACATCAGCTTCTGATACTGATCCTCGGTAAACTCCGAGATCGGTGTTGAGAGCGTAAAGCCGAAGCGTTCTCCGACGGCGGCAAACAAAGGGCCGTTCCAGCTCTCCTCCTCCAGCGTTTTGAAGCCGTTGACGTTGATCGCGCCCTCATTCAGAGAAAGCGAACGGTTGGGAATCAGACGCTCGGGAGCGATCCGCTGCATATCTCCGAGTCCCGCGCAGTGAGGGCAGGCGCCCGCGGGATTGTTAAAGGAAAACATTCGCGGCTCAAGCTCGCCGAAGGAGATGCCGTGCTCCTCGCAGGCATAGTTCTGCGAGAATTCATATTCCTTCCCCTCGCCCTCGCGAGGCACGGTCAGGATCACAAGATGTCCGTCTGCAACACCGAGCGCGTTTTCCACCGAATCGGAAAGACGCGACTCGATCCCCTCCCGCATCACCAAGCGGTCGACGACGATCTCGATGCTATGCTTTTTGTTCTTATCCAGCTTGATCTCCTCGGAGAGATCGTACATATTTCCATCCACGCGAACGCGCACGTAACCGCGTTTTTTCGCATCGGCGAGCACTTTTTCATGCATACCCTTCTGCGCACGCACGACGGGGGCCAGCACCATAAAGCGCTCACCCTCGGGGAACGCGAGGATGCGGTCGATGATCTGATCGGTGGTCTGCTGACGGATCTCCTTGCCGCAGATCGGACAGTGCGGCACACCGATGCGTGCGTAAAGCAAGCGCAGATAATCGTAGATTTCGGTCACCGTTCCAACCGTCGAGCGCGGATTTTTCGAGGTGGTCTTCTGTTCGATCGAGATCGCGGGAGAAAGCCCCTCGATCGAATCGATGTCGGGCTTGTCCAGCTGTCCCATAAACATACGCGCATAAGAGGAGAGCGACTCGACAAAGCGTCGGTGGCCCTCGGCATATACCGTATCAAAAGCCAACGACGATTTTCCCGAGCCGGAAAGTCCCGTCAGGATGACCAGCTTGTCACGCGGAATATCGACGTCAATATTTTTCAAGTTGTGCACCCGCACGCCGCGGATGGAAATTTGGTTTGGCATATCGTTCTCCTGTTTTTATCCTTTGTTTTTCGGCGAAGCCTCGCCCTCACGAAGATTTTTGATCTGATCGCGCAGGAAGGCTGCCTGCTCGAACTCGAGCTTCTGCGCCGCCCGCTTCATCTCTGCGGTCATCTCGGCAATCAGCCTCTCACGCTCGCTCTTTGTCAGCTTGCGATCGGAAATACCCCCGTTTTTACCGCGTTTTCCGCTCTTTTCGTCACTTATACCGATTTCGATCACATCACGGATTCCCTTGACAACGGTCTTGGGAATGATGCCATGCTCGCGGTTATAGGCGTCCTGAATGGCACGGCGGCGGTTGGTCTCGGTGATGGCAGCACGCATCGAGCGCGTGACCTCGTCGGCATACATGATCACCTTTCCACCGGCATTTCTTGCCGCACGTCCGATGGTTTGGATCAGGGAGCGCTCGGCGCGCAAAAAGCCTTCCTTGTCGGCATCCAGAATTGCCACCAAGGAAACCTCGGGAATGTCCAGACCCTCTCGCAAAAGGTTGATGCCGACCAGCACGTCAAAAACACCTCTGCGAAGATCCCGAATGATCTCTATTCGCTCGAGGGTGTCGACGTTATAGTGAATATATCGCACACGTATGTCGTTATTTTCGAAATATTCGGTCAGATCCTCCGCCATTTTCTTGGTCAGCGTGGTGACCAGCACACGCTCTCCCCTGTCGGCGCGAGCGCGGATCTCACCCATCAGATCGTCGACCTGGCCCTCGATCGGACGCACCTCAACCTCTGGGTCGAGAAGTCCCGTGGGACGGATGATCTGCTCGACGACGCGCTCGGAATGCTCATCCTCATAGTCTCCCGGGGTGGCGCTGACGAACACCACCTGATGAATGCTCTCCTCAAACTCCTCGAAGAAAAGCGGGCGGTTGTCATAAGCCGACGGGAGACGGAAGCCGTAATCCACGAGATTTTTCTTTCTCGCGGTGTCTCCGCCGCTCATGCCGCGCACCTGCGGAACCGTGACGTGAGATTCGTCCACGAACATCAGAAAGTCCTCGGGGAAATAATCCAAAAGTGTGAACGGAGTCGAGCCTGCGGGCCGTCCCGAAAGCACGCGCGAATAGTTTTCCACGCCAGAGCAGAAGCCGATCTCACGAAGCATCTCGAGATCGTATTTCACTCGTTCGCGGATACGCTGTGCCTCGATCAGCTTGCCCTCGGACTCAAAATAAAGAGCTCTCTCCACCATTTCCCGCTCGATCTCGGAGAGCGCCTGCTCTCTTTTTTCATCGGAGACGGCATAGTGCGTTGCGGGATAGATCGCCGCGTAGCTCAAAAGACGCTTCAGCTCTCCCGTCACGATGTTGATCTCGGAGATCCGATCGATCTCGTCACCGAAAAACTCGACGCGAAGCGCACTGTCATTCATGTTTGCGGGAATGATCTCCACGGTGTCACCGTTGACGCGGAAGCAATCACGCACCAGGGACATATCGTTGCGATTGTAGCTGTTTGCCACCAGCTTGCGGATGAAAATATCGCGGCTCATCTGCGAGCCCGGGCGGATGGCAAGCACCAGGCCCTGATATTCGCTCGGATCTCCCAAGGAATAAATACAGGACACCGACGCCACGATGATGACGTCACGTCTCTCAAACAGAGCGCTGGTGGCGCTGTGACGAAGACGGTCGATCTCCTCGTTGATCAGCGCGTCCTTCTCGATATACATATCCTTGCCGGGAATGTATGCCTCCGGCTGATAATAATCGTAATAGGACACGAAATATTCCACGGCAGCATCGGGAAAAAACTCGCGCATCTCGGAGCAGACCTGCGCCGCCAGTGTTTTGTTTGGCTCCAAAATCAACGTGGGACGGTTGACCTCTGCGATCACGTTTGCCATGGTAAAGGTCTTGCCCGATCCGGTCACTCCGAGCAGCGTTTGCATCCGCTCACCCGCCTCAATGCCCTCCACAAGCTGCGCGATCGCCCCGGGCTGATCTCCGGTTGGGGTATATTCACTTTTGAGCACGAACGGTTGAGATTGCATCTGAGCCTCCTTGGTTTTTGAGTGCGATTTTGAAAGCCGAAGCCGTTTCTCGGAAATGGCCACACGAATCCATGATCATTATATCACAAAAAAATTTATAAGTAAATACGGAAAATCGAAAAAAGTCGGCTTTTTTTCGGAAAAAGATTGGCTTTTGCGGAACTTTTTTTCTCAAACCTATGGAAATCAATTAAAAATTGTGATATAATATATTATCAATGTAATTTTATAGATTTACCGTTTTCCCCGAAAGGATTCTGCAATGTCCACCTATATCGAAAAAACCGAAGAAATCACGCTTCCCGTCATCGCACTTCGCGGAACGGTCGCCTTCCCCGCTGCCACCGTCAATTTTGAGGCGAGCGACGAGGATTCCGCAAACGCCGCCAAGGCCGCGGGTGCGGGTAATTCTTTTATATTTCTGACCTCCTACAACGACCTGCAAGAGGACAGCGAGGGGATCTTTCCCTATTACCGTGCCGGCACGGTTGCAAAGATCAAGCAAATGCTGCGCACCCCGGAGGGACAGACTCGCATCATCGCCGAGGGCATCCTGCGCGCATCGGTTATCAAATACCGCCGTACAGGCTCCTATACCGAAGCCGATCTGATCTGCAAGACAGTTCTGCTCCGTGAAAACGGAGGGGTGCGCGGTGAGGCCTGCGTTCACGAAATGCTCCGCGCGCTCGAAAGCACCGCGGCATATCTCCCGGCAAAATCCGAGGATCTGATCAATGCGGCAAAGCTGATCGACGATCCCGGACTTCTCGCCGATTTCATCGCCTTCAACGTTCTGATCCGCAACCGCGACAAGCAAGCCATCCTCGAATGCACCGATCCCCTGCGACGCGCCGAGCTTCTTTTGGAAATTCTGGAAAGCGAATCGGCAGTGCTGGAGCAGGAGGCTCTGATCCGCCGCCGCGTCAACGCGCGAATGAACCGCAATCAGCGGGAATATTATCTGCGCGAGCAGATCAAGGTGATCCAGGAGGAGCTCGGTGAGGGTGGAGACGTGGAGGAATTTTCCGCGCGCATCGAGCAAGCCAAGCTGCCCAAGGAGGTCGAGGCAAAGCTCCGCAAGGAGGTCGACCGACTCTCCAAGACTCCCTTCGGATCGGCGGAATCCACCGTGATCGCCAACTATCTGGACACCTGTCTGGACATTCCGTGGAACAAAACCACCAAGGATCGCGTGCAGTTTTCCACCGTGCAAAAGGTGCTCGACGTCGATCACAACGGATTGGAAAAGGTCAAGGAGCGCATCGTGGAATACATCGCCGCAAAGCAGCTCAATCCCGAGCTTCGCAACCAGATCCTGTGTCTGGTCGGCCCTCCCGGTGTGGGTAAGACCTCAATCGCATCCTCCATCGCGCGTGCCATGAACCG
The DNA here is from genome assembly GCA_045534435.1 of Eubacteriales bacterium. GTDB lineage: Bacteria > Bacillota > Clostridia > Oscillospirales > CAG-272 > UMGS1865. The sequence goes on along the minus strand of JAZSJS010000015.1, from coordinate 23,166 downwards.
CAAATACGTGCGGATCTCACTGGGCGGCGTGCGTGACGAGGCAGACATCCGCGGACACCGCAAGACCTACATCGGCGCTATGCCCGGCAGAATCATCACCGCGCTGACACAGGCAGGTGTGAGGAACCCGCTCATTCTTCTCGATGAGATCGACAAGCTGACGCGTGACTCTCACGGAGATCCGACCTCGGCTCTCCTGGAGGTCCTGGATGCCGAGCAAAACAAGGCGTTCCGCGATCACTTTGTGGAGCTCCCCTTTGATCTCTCCGACTGTATGTTCCTTGCCACCGCAAACAATATGGAAAATATCCCGCGTCCGCTTCAGGACCGTATGGAGATCATCCAGCTCTCGATCTACACCAAGCGCGAAAAGCTTGCGATCGCGAAGGACCACCTCCTTCCCAAGCAGCTCAAGCGCCACGGACTGACCCGAAGAATGCTGAAGATCACCGACGCTGCACTGACCGAGATCATTGATTATTATACCCGTGAGGCGGGAGTGCGTAATCTCGAGCGCACGATCGCAACGCTTTGCCGCAAGGCGGGCAAAAAGCTGCTGGCAGAGGAACGCAAGCAGATCACGATCGACGCATCCGACGTCGCATCCTATCTCGGCGCACGCAAGCTTCTGCCCGAATCGATCTCCGACGAGGACGAGGTCGGCTGTGTCAACGGCTTGGCATACACCGAGCTTGGCGGCACGCTGCTCAAGGTCGAGGTTGCCGTGCTTGAGGGCACGGGCAAGATCGAAACCACCGGCTCTTTGGGTGACGTGATGAAGGAATCCGCGCATCTCGCGGTCAGCTACGTTCGCTCGATCGCCGCGGAATACGGCATTCCCACCGATTTCTACAAAACCAAGGATATTCATATCCACTTCCCCGAGGGTGCGGTTCCGAAGGACGGCCCCTCCGCGGGTGTCACGATGGTGACGGCATTGGTCAGCGCACTGACCGGAAGAGCCGTACGTCGCAGTGTTGCCATGACGGGTGAGATCAGTCTGCGCGGCAACGTGCTTGCCATCGGCGGACTGAAGGAAAAGACGATGGCGGCCTATCAGGCAGGCGCGAAAACCGTTCTCATTCCTTCGGACAACCTTCGCGATCTCGAGGAGCTTGATCCTCTGGCACGTGAAAATCTCGAGCTGATCCCCTGTCGCAAAATGGCAGAGGTGCTCAGACTGGCGCTCGCTCCGAATGCCTCGGAATCTCGCGCTGAGACGGCTCGCGAGGAGATCGCCAAGCCCTACATCCCCGTCAACGTCCCTTCCTCCGTGCCGGGTCACGTTCGCTTTACCGATTGATTCACAGAAAGGAGCAGTCAAGTGGCTCTCAATCTCAATAACGTCAACCTCCGCATCAGTGCGGGACTTCCGCGGCAATTTCCGAGAGACGCGATGGTTCAGGTTGCCTTTTCCGGTCGCTCCAACGTCGGAAAAAGCTCACTGATCAACTCGCTTCTCGGACGGAAATCACTGGCTCGTGTCAGCTCCTCGCCCGGAAAGACCATCACCATCAACTTCTATGACGTCGACAAAAAGCTCTTTCTCGTCGACCTCCCCGGCTACGGCTTTGCCAAGCGCAATCCCGAGGATAAGGCAAAATGGTCTGCACTGACCGACGGATATTTCACCCAAAACCCCAATCTCGATCTGTTGAAGCTGGTTGTTCAGCTGGTCGACAGCCGTGTCGGTCCGACGGCAGACGATGAAATGATGCTTCGCTTTTTGCGTGAGGCCTCGATTCCCTTCGTGGTGGTGGCAACCAAATGCGACAAGCTCAATGCCACCGAGCGCAAACAGTCCGAGGAGCATCTGCGGAGTCATCCCGACATTCCCTCCGACACACCGATTCTCTTTTATTCCTCGCTCAAAACGCTGGGAAAGCAGGAGCTTTGGAAGGAGATCCTGCAATTTGCCGAGCTTTGATGCACAGAAAGGATTTTTGAAATGATCTTATCGTTACTGCAAGGAGGCAGTATTCAAAATACGATTATCAGCCTCCTGCTGACTCTGCCCGTCATTCTGATCGCGCTGGTCTTTCATGAGGTGGCGCACGGATATGCGGCATGGAAATGCGGTGACCCAACGGCACATAATCTGGGAAGACTGACACTCAACCCCGCCAAGCATCTCGATCCCATCGGATTTCTGGCGATGCTTCTCGTGGGCTTCGGTTGGGCAAAACCGGTTCCGATCAACACGCGCTATTTCCGCAATCCCAAGCGAGACATGGCGATCACCGCCGCTGCGGGCCCCCTGGCAAATCTTGTTCTGGGCGCGCTCGGCGCGATCCTCTTCGCCTTGTTCGCCGCTCTTCTTGACTTCGTCACCGTTCATGTCGGTTCGGGCTTTTTGTTCAACTGCGTGTATTGGCTGGCAGTAATCTCTCAGCTGAGCGCAACCGTCAATTTTATGCTGATGGCCTTCAATCTGATTCCGATCCCGCCCTTCGACGGCTCTCGCCTCGCGTTTGCCTTTTTGCCGCCGAAGCACTATTTTGCGATCATGCGCTACGAGCGTCAGATCATGTACGGAATTCTGATCACCTTGGTCGTGCTTTCCTTGCTCTTTGATTTTTCGCCTTCTCATTGGATCGCCGTCAAGCTGACCAATCTGATCGCAAACCCCACCTACCGACTCTTTTCCCGTCTCCTTCTGCCCTGAGAAGCGGTTGACCGCTCCTCGGCAAAGTATTTCACAGCACAGAAAGGACACTCCCGTTCATGGAAGCCCTCACCTATCGGATCGAGCAGTTTGAAGGTCCTCTGGATCTCCTGCTTTCACTGATCCACAAAAACAAAGTGAATATCGAGGACATCCCCATCGCGTTGATCTGCGATCAATATCTGGAATATATCCGTGCCGCACAGACCATGGATATGGAGCTTGCGGGTGAATTCATCGTCATGGCAAGTGAGCTGATGCGCATCAAGAGCGCGATGCTTCTGCCCCGTCCGACGGAGGATGAAAAGGATCCCAGAGCCGATCTTGCAGAAGCCCTTTTGCGTTTTCAGCAGGCAAAGCTGGCGGTGCAAAAAATGACACCGCTTTATCAGCGTTATAGCGGACGCATGGTGAAGGATACCGATGAGATCAGCGTTGACGTGACCTACGTCGTCGATCAACAGGTAACCTCTCTTTGCGCGGCGGTTCGCCGTATCATCGCAGCGAACGAAAGCCGTCCAAAGGCAGAAAAGCAGGTGTTTGCCCCCATGATCGCAAAGCCGATTGTTCCCGTTGAGGTGAAGATCGTCGGCATTCTGCATCATATCGACAAGCGGAAAAACCCCTCCATGAAGGAGCTTCTCTCCGACGCAACCTCCCTGCCCGATCTGATCGCCATTTTCCTGGGAATTCTGGAATTGATCAAGGTCCGAAAGATCCTGATCGACGAGGATCCCGATTCCTATACCGTCATTCACGGAAGCAACACGCGCTTTGTCATCAACGACACACCGCCCGAGGAAGGCGACGAAAGTGAGGAAAAGAAGCCGCGTGCTTACGATTCCGATGAACCCATTCCGCTCTCCTCCAAGGCAGAGATGCACCGTGAGCAGCGTCGCATCATCCGCGAGCAAAAGCTGGCGGAAAAGAAGCGTCTGCGCGAGATTGAGCGTGCGCGTCGAGCCGAGGAACGGCGACTTGCCAAGGAAGCCGCTGCAAATGAAGCTCAGACGGTCCTTGAGGATCTCCTCCCCGCCGATGACAGCGATCTGGAGGAAGAGGCACGCATGGCAGCTCTGCTTGACGATCGGCTTTCCGAGGAGGATGAGGACATTCTGGACGACCTTGGCCTTGATATGAACGAGATCGTCAGTACCATGGCAAAGCAAGCAAAGAAAATGGACGCCGATACCGAAAGGAGTGAAGACTAATATACTATGGAAGAAAAAAAGCAAACAGCTCCCGTATTGGAGCCCTTAACCACGGCACAGGAGATCGAGCAGGCGATTGAAGCCATCCTTTTTGCCGCCGGCTACCCGATGCGTTACGACAAGCTGAGCGAGGTCTTGGGCCTTTCCGTAAAGGATGTCAAAACGATGGTGCGTCAGATGTCCGAGCATTTTACCAAGGATGACACACACCACGGAATCCAGCTGCTCATGTATCCCACCACCTGTCAGCTGACAACCAAGGAAGCATACGCCCCCTATATCCGCGAAGCCCTCGGCATCCGCCGCGGCGGAAATCTTTCCGCATCCTCAATGGAGGTCCTCGCGGTGGTGGCTTACAATCAACCCGTCACGCGATCCTTTGTGGATCTTGTTCGCGGCGTTGACAGCTCGTATGCCGTCAATTCCTTGCTCGACAAGGGCTTGATCGAGGCGGCCGGCCGATTGGATGCACCGGGCCGACCAATGCTCTACGTAACGACCGACAAGTTTTTGCGCGTGTTCGGCATCAACGCGCTGGACGAGCTGCCCGAAACCGAGGCACTCAGCGTGGCAGCGGCACAGGCCGAGGGAGACGGCGGTGAGCAGCTCTCCATGGATGATCCCGAAAATGCCGAAATCTTTGAATCCGACACACCGCGCGACTATGAGGCCCCCGTCGACAGCGAAGAGACCGACGTGATCTTTGAGAATGGCGCGGAGCCTGCCGAGCTCTCCTTGCAAGAGGATGAAGGAGGTGCGTTGTGAGCATATTGGTGATTGTTCTCACAATCATTGCCGCCATCATTGCCCTGATCGCGTTGCTGTTGATCTTCGGACGAATCAAGGTTCGCATCATCAGCAAGGAAAAGGTGAAGGTCATCGTTTCCGTGCTCGGCATCCGATTCACGGTGTTCTCGAATGAAAAAAAGGAACCGAAGCTGAAAAACCTTTCGCGTTGCCGTCATCCCGACCGCGTTTTGAAGAAAGAGGTTCGGAAACGGAAAAAAGCGGCAAGAGCAGCCATGAAAAAACGGGAAAAATCAAGGCAGAAGGCCTTGAAGAAAAAGCAACAAAAGGCGCAGTCGGCACAAATTTCCTCGCCCACGCTCACGCAAAACATCGATACGGTCCTCACACTTTTGAAAAAGCTTCGTGAGGTCACACGAGGAAAGCTCACTCTTCATATCCGCCGGATGAAGATCGCGGTGGGAAGCGAGGATGCCGCAAAAACCGCCATTCTCTACGGCTTGATCCTGCAAAGCACGGCTTATCTTTTAGAATGGGCCAAGGAATGCTTTGCACAGGTTCGCAGTGCCCCCGGTCGGATCGCGATTATTCCCGATTACACCTCCGAGCGCTGCCGTGCCGAGATCGATCTCGCCTGCTACCTTTCGCTCTCTCAAGCACTCGGCATCGCAATTCGGATGCTGATCGCATATCGCAAGGCAAACGGTGCCCCGATCCGGGATATGATCGAGGAAGAGACCGATGATTTTGATGAAGAAATCGATGAAGAAATCGAACAAACACAACAGGTTTAAAATTTATTGACATATACGAAAGGAAAAAATACCATGGAAAAAGCATCTTCTATCAAGGACCTGATCAACAGCTCGTTGGATAAAGTACGTACGATCATCGATGCCGACACTGTCGTCGGCAAGCAAATCCCGACGGCCTCCGGCGTCACCATCATTCCCATTTCCAAGGTTTCGATGGGCTTTGCTTCGGGCGGTTTGGATTTCCCCGCCGGCAAAAAGACCGACACGACCTTTGGCGGTGGCGGCGGAACCGGTGTGACGGTCAACCCGATCGGCTTTTTGGTGATCTCTCAGGACGGCAAGGTCGACTTCCTTCCGATGATCCTCGAGCAGGAATCTCCCATCGAACAGATTGCCGGCATTCTCGACCAGACTCCCGACATCATCAGCCGTATCAAGTCCGTTTTCTCCTCCGATCTGAGTGCAGAGGACGATGAGGTCGATGCATTGGAAGAGGAATACAAGCGCAGAATCCGCGAAAACGCAGAAAAGAAGTCTTCCAAGAAGTGATCTGAAGGCCTTTCCAACGTTTCGGACATAAAAAGCACTCCGGAAAAATATACATGAAGCAAGGGTATATTTTTCCGGAGGATCTTATTATGTCAAAATCAAAAAAGCTTCTTCTCTTGCTTTTGTCGTTTTTTCTTTTGTTGCCGCACGTCACGCTTCACAGCACGGCACAAAGCCTCTCCTTCCCCTCGGTTTCCGCGCAGAGCGCGGTGCTGATCGAGGCAGAAAGCGGAGCCGTTGCCTTTGAAAAGAATGCTCATCAGCGTCTGCCGATCGCAAGCACCACCAAGATCGTTACCGCGATGACGGCATTGAAGCTCGCGCCCCCCGAAACGGTCATTTCGGTTTCGCCGGAGGCGGTCGGAGTGGAGGGCTCATCGGTCTATCTGACCGAAAACGAAGCCTTGACGCTCGAGCAGCTTCTCTACGCGCTTCTTCTGGAATCGGCAAACGATGCCGCCGTTGCCATCGCGATCGGTCTCTGTGACAGTGTCGAAGCCTTTGCGGCGGAAATGAACGCGATCGTCACAGGTCTTGGCCTGAAGGATACGCATTTTGTCAATCCGCACGGTCTTGACGATGCCGAGCACTATTCTACCGCATACGAAATGGCAATTCTGACTCGTCATGCGATGAAAAACGAGCTTTTGAAGCAAATCGTTGCGACGAGAAAATCCACCGTTCCGCATGCGAGCACAGACGGAGCACGCCTTCTGATCAATCACAACAAGCTTTTGCGACTTTACGACGGCTGCATCGGTGTGAAAACAGGCTTTACCAAGCGCAGTGGCCGTTGTCTGGTATCTGCCGCCGAGCGAGAGGGTGTCACCTTGATCGCGGTCACGCTCAATGCGCCCAACGATTGGAACGATCACAGCTCCATGCTGGATTACGGCTTTTCCATTTATCGCTCTGTATTGCTTGCCGAAAAGGAATCCTTGACACACAGAATGCCGGTCGTCGGAGGAACACAAGAGGAAACTTTGCTCTGCAACACCGAGGAGCTGCGGGTCACCCTCCCCATCACGCACGGTGAGATCCGTTGTGTGATCGAGGCGTCGCATTTCTCATACGCACCGATCTATGCCGGAGAAAATCTCGGCATCGCGGTCTTTTACTGTGATACCGATCGTGACGGCAAGGAGGAGCGGGTCGGAGAGCTCCCCCTGATTGCCTGTAATACTGTAACAAAGCCCGTCAAAAAAGGCTTTTTACAGTGGCTTCGCAGCCTGTTCGGAAGAGATTGAGTACAATATTATATTTATGATAGAAAACATTCAAAAAATCAAAAGGAGGTTCCCCGATGGCGGAGATGGTTCGTTTGCAAAAATTCTTCACCGATTGCGGCAAGCTTTCCCGTCGCGCGGCAGAGCTTGAGATCGCCGCAGGCAGAGTGCGCGTCAACGGTGAGATCGCCACACTCGGCACCAAGATCGATCCCGACAACGACGTCGTGGAATTTGAGGGCAGACGCATTCTGCCCCGCGAGGACAAGCCTCACCGCTATATCATGCTGAACAAGCCTCGGGGATACGTCACCACAACCAAGGATGAAAAGGGGCGGCGTACCGTCACAGAGCTGACGAGAGGCGTTGGGGTACGCATCTATCCCGTCGGACGCTTGGACATGGATTCCGAGGGACTCCTGCTTCTGACCGATGACGGTGCTTTTGCCAATCATCTGACGCATCCAAGGCACGAAATTCCAAAGATCTACCACGTCACCCTCTCCCCTCCTCCCTCCGACACACAGCTCTCCGCACTCTCCGCCCCCATGGAATTGGACGGATATCGGCTTTTGCCCGTCGAATGCACAAAAATCTCCGAGGACATCCTGCAGATGAAGCTTTACGAGGGGCGCAACCGCCAGATCCGACGGATGTGCGAGGCGGTTGGCTTGAAGGTGCGCAGATTGCAACGAGTTGCCATTGGAAAGCTAACACTCGACGCGCTTCCTTTGGGAAAATGGCGCGAGCTGACCGAGGAAGAGATTCACTATTTAATGACTGAAAGGAAATGAAATATGCTGGAAGTATTGCCAATCCAAGACAAACAAGAGCAAGAAACGCTTTGCGTGCGTTGCGGAATCGAATTTCACACCGAGCTGTTGGCGTATAAGGCTCTGGTTGACGGAGATGTGAAGGGCGTTTGCCAATTCACCATGGATGCCGCGGGCGGAAGAATCGTCGGCTTTTCGTCGATTCCCGAGGCTTATGAATTTGAGCCAATGTTCGTCATGGGACGCGCCGCGCTGAATTTTATCGACCTTTGCGGCGTTCACCGCGCATTTTTCGATGCTCCGTGTGACAACGAGACGTTGATCAAGGCAATCGGTTTTTCGAAAAATAGCGACGGAAGATACGAAATTGATCTGACAGATTTCTTCAAAGAACCTTGCAAACACTCCAAAAATTGATTTTTTTGCCAATTTGGTAAATTTTACCATTAAAAGGCTGTAATTTTTGGGGATTTTTTCTCGAACAAACCTCTTGCAAATCTTTTCAAAATATGGTAAAATATTCCTGTAAGAAAATGGAAATTCTTTGGAAGGAGTTTTTTACCTATGGAATACACCACGAAAATTCTGATCGCAGATGAAAACGCAATGAGCAGAACCGCGCTCCGAGAAGCCCTCTCGCGTGCCGGCTACCGCAACATCGAGGAAGCCACCAACGGCGAGGATGCGTTGGCAAAAATCACGCGCTCCTGTCCTGATATTGTTTTGTTGGACGTTTGGTTGTCCAAGATTGACGGTATCGGATTGTTGCGCACCTGTCTTTCGATGGATTGGGGCCATGAAAAAGCCCCTGCCTTCATCGTGATCTCCTCGGTGTCCAATCAAAACGTTTTTATTCAAGCCACCGAAGCCGGCGCGGATCTCTGCTTGCTCAAGCCGGTCAACACCAACAGTCTGTGTGAGCATATCCAAAGCATCGCGGCGCGTCGTCGCGCTGACGTTCCTGCATCGGCGATCCGGCTCGAAAAGGGGCCCGACATCGAAACCCAGGTGACGCAGATCATTCATCAGATCGGTGTTCCCGCGCACATCAAGGGCTACCAATATCTCCGCACCGCCATTTTGCTCACCATCAAGGACAATGACATCATCAACTCGGTCACCAAGGTCCTCTACCCGTCGGTGGCAAAGAAATACCAGACCACCACATCTCGCGTCGAGCGTGCCATTCGCCACGCAATTGAAGTCGCATGGGACCGTGGCGACGTCGATACCCTCAATTCCTATTTTGGATATACCATTCAGAACAACCGCGGAAAGCCGACCAATTCGGAATTTATTGCAATGATTGCGGATAATCTGAGACTCAAATATAAAATGTATTGAATCACATAAGGGGAGAGCCTTCACGGCTCTCCCCTTATGTTTTTATTCTTTATTCTTGCGTTTTGATTTCAGAAAACTCAGCCCTTGGTTTGGAGCCTCAAGCAGCCTGCCAAGGATCGGCAGGAAAAGTGAAAATGCGATGCAAAGGTAGACAAACAGGTTGCCGACGACGTTGTAAAGCGTGTGATTTTTGCGCATCTGCACGTCGGCAACGCGGTATCCCGTGGTCAGAGGATCGATCCATGCCAAAAGCTCGCCCTCATCGGAGATCACGGTGGAAATGCCCGTGTTTGCCGCGCGAACAACGAATCTGCCGCTCTCAATGGCTCTCAGCTGCGCCTGTGCCTGGTGCTGATAGACCGCCGCGGAATCGTAGAACCAGCTGTCATTGCTCGATATGAGCATCAAATTGGCGCCGTCACGCACGCTGTCCAGCGTCAGCTGCTCATAGATCGAATCAAAGCAGATCAGAGATCCGAGCTTTCCCTGCGGCAGATCGAAGAGCGCGGAATCGACCCCCGGTGTCACGTCGTCGTCGAGCGCCGACAGCTCGGCAAGCGGCGGAATGAGCGTCATGATGAGGGTTCGCATGGGAACGTACTCTCCAAACGGCACCAGATGCCGCTTGGCATAGACGTCCTCGCAAATCTCTCCGTCGGACGTCACCAAAAAGAGCGCGTTGTCGTTTCTTTTCGGCTCTGCCTCCCGGTCGGAATAAAACGCGCCGACGATCAGAGTCGCGTCACATTCGATCGCCAACGAGGAGACGTAATCCTTCAAATAGTTGCTCTGATTGAGCTCATACGGCAACGTGCTTTCGGGCCAGACGATGAGCTCTGCCCCCTGCTCCGCCGCCGCAAGACTGAGATCGCGGTAGACTCTTCGAATATTGCTTCCCGAATTGGAATCCCATTTTTCGTGGGAATTGATGTTGCCTTGAATCACTGCCACCCGCAGAATCTCGCCCTCTTTTTCGGGCAAAAGACGTACGGCTACACCAAAGAGCAGATTGGAAACGAAGATCGATGCCGCGACAATGCCGCAAAGAAGCGACTTGGCGCGATCGAGCAGAAGGAGCGCGATCAATCCGTTCACCGCAAGGATCAGAAAGCTGACGAAATAGGATCCGAGAAGCGACGCGCTCTGCAAAAGCGGGAGCATCTCGATCTGTCCAAGACAGAGCCTCCCCCACGGAACGCCCGTCCACGAAAGTGTGGACGACCACTCAAAGATCACCCACAACGCCGCAAAGGCAAGCGGCTTGAGGATCGGTGCGCGTTCAAAGATCGCCGTTTTGTGCATCAGGCGAAAAACAAGAAAGATCAATCCGCCCACAACCGCCTGCAGAATCGGAAGTCCAAGCCATCCCGCCGCGATGACAACGGCGGAGGAGGCGTTGTCCATTCCCACAAAGTCCAGGGGATAAAGCCGGACAAACCAATGGTAGATCACAAAATAAAAAACGTAGACCGTCAAAAAGCCGTAGCCGTAAGCACGGCGAAGCGTACAATCCTCGCGCTCACAAAGGCGGTATGCACCGATGAAAAGCGGGATCATCGTCACCCATTCCAACAGTCCGATCACGGGAAAGATCAGCGTCAGCGCCGTCAGGACGGCTCCCAAAAGCAGCATGGGAAGCGGGCGGAGAGAGCTTGTGAAGCCTTGCTTGATTCCTTTCATCCTCTGCTCTCGCCTCCTTCCTCAAAATCCTTCAAGAACCAAACGCTCTCACGGTCGATCTCAAAGGTCTTGTCCTTCAGATAGCCCAACGCGTGATCGGTATCCGAAAAGCGGAAGCGCAAGCGGTAGGCATAAAGGGCTTGGAATTTATATCCCTTTTCGCGATCCTGTCTGTTGATGCCGTATTTGCCGTCACCAAGCAGCGGATGTCCGATGTGAGCAAGATGCGCGCGGATCTGATGTGTTCTTCCCGTCACCAGCTCGACCTCCAAAAGCGCGTTGCCGCGCTTCTGCCGCAGAACCCGATATTTGGTGATGATCTCCTTGTATCCGTTCTTCGGTGTATCCGAAATATCCACCAGATTCTCAGCACTGTTCTTTCTGAGAAAGCCTCGAAGCGTTGCCTGCTTCCTCTGCGGCACACCGTGAACCGCACAAAGATAGATCTTTTGCAGCTCGTCGTTGCGGATCTTCTCGTTCATGATGCGCAGCGCCTCCGCGTTCTTTGCAGCGATGACGATGCCGCCCGTGTTGCGGTCAATGCGATTGCAAAGCGCGGGCGCGAAGGATTGCTCGCTTTCGGGATCGTATTCCCCCTTTTGCGCAAGATATGCCTTGACGTGCATGATCAGCGTGTTCTCCGCCGCCGCGGTATCCTCATGCACCAGCACGCCGGGGCGCTTGTTGAGGAGCATGACGTTCTCATCCTCATACACAATATCCAGCTTGTGACGAATGCGGAAAAGCGCGCCGTTGTCTGCCTCCGGAGAAGCAAAAAACTCCTCACGAATGAAGAGCTGAATCTCATCTCCCTCGCGAAGCATATAGCTCTGCTCGGTGCGTGCGCGGTTGACCTTGATCTTTTTGGTTCGAATATATTTATACATCAACGACATGGGCAAGCCCTTGACTGCCTTGGAAAGGAATTTGTCAAGCCGCTGCCCGGCATCGTTCTTTTTTACGGTGATAATCTGCATCAGATAAAAGGACGCCCGACGGCGCGCCTGTCCTCCTTTCAAAAGCTGTTGACAACAAAATTTCGACTTTTTGTTAATTATACAATGCTTTATTGTTTTTTTCAAGTCTAAATTTGAAAATCCTCGTTAATTTTTGCGTTTTTTCCTTTACAAACGGGCAAAATCATGATAAAATAATATGAGTATCAAACGAAGAAAAGGAGTCGCCATGTTTTATTCCAATCTCACCGTCGGAATCTATAAGCTGGGCTGCAAGGTCAATCAATATGAATCCGAAGCCATTGCCGAGCGTTTTGCCGCGTTGGGATTTCGGGTGGAGCCTCCGACCTCCCCTTGCGACGTTTACATCATCAACACCTGCACCGTCACAGCCGAGTCCGACCGAAAGGCGCGTCAATTCATCCGCCGTGCCATCCATCGCAATCCTTCTGCATATATTTTGGTGACAGGCTGCTTCTCACAAACCCAGCCCGCTCAGATCGAGGCGATCGAAGGGGTGGATTATATCTGCGGAAACGCCGAAAAGCAATCGGTCGTCGAGGCGGCGCTCCGGCTGATCGAGGCAGGAAAAAAGAACGACAGCCCATTGCTTTCCCTCTGTCCTCCCGACGCGCACGGATTTGAGGCGATGCGGATCACAAAATTCGATCGCACGCGCGCCTACGTCAAGATTGAGGACGGATGTGAGAGTCACTGCACCTATTGCATCATCCCCACCGCACGCGGAAGCATCCGCTCCAAAGCCCCCGAGGACGTTCTTTCCGAGGTGCGGGAGCTGACCGAAAACGGATGCCGTGAGATCGTTCTGACCGGAATTGAAACCGCATCCTACGGCAAGGATCTGGACGGTGTGACACTGGCGGATCTTCTTTGCGAGATCGACAAGATCCCGAATATCGGTAGAATTCGTCTGGGCTCTCTGGATCCCAGCCTCTGCAAGCAGCCCTTTGTGGACCGAATTGCGCAGCTGAAGTCTCTCGCACCTCACTTTCATCTTTCGATGCAAAGCGGCTCGAACGAGATCCTTGCGCTGATGAAGAGAAAATACAACGTGCGGATGGCGTTGGATGCCATTGACCGTCTGCGCAAGGCCATTCCAGACGTTTGCTTCACCACCGATATGATCGTTGGCTTCCCGCAGGAAAGTGAGCGTCATTTCGAAGAAACACTTGACTTCATTCATCAAGCTCGTTTTTTGATGATCCACGTCTTTCCCTATTCCAAGCGTGCGGGTACCCCCGCCGCCACCATGAAGGGACAGATTCCCGAGGAGATCAAGCATGCGCGCGTCACAAGGCTCTCGGCCGAAGCCGCCCGCATCCGTGCATCGATCCTCGACGAGATGACGGGCAAGACCGTGTCCGTGCTCTTTGAAACCTACGAAAACGGCATGGCGCGAGGACATACCCCACAATTCGTGGAGGTCGCCTGCCCCTCTCCTCATCCGCTTCACGCAATGACAAAGCTTGTACGCATCAACGCTCACACGGACACCTGCTGTCTGGGTGACATCATCGAATAAATTCCCTTTACATCAACCGAAAGGAGCTTCCTTTATGCTGACAAAAGCCAAAATCATCAACTTTGGTTCTTATCGCGAGCAACAGCTGGAGCAAATGAAACGCGATCTCAAGCTGCATTTGCCGCTTCAAACACTTTCTTTTTGCGCCAATTATTATCTCACGCAGGCAAAGCGTGATCCCTTCATCGAAGAAATACGAATGCTTGACCACCTGTTCCTGCGCGCACAGACCACCCTTTCCTTCGTAGCACCCACAGAGCTTTTGACCAACTGTGATTTTGTTGCCGAGACCTATGCGGACATGATGAAAAAGCGCCATGAGCTTCGTCCCGACGCAAAAACGCCTTGCTCCTTCGCCGAGGCGTTGAACCTGGCAACGCTTTATCTGAAGCGCGCGGGAAAGGAATCGGAATTTCCGAATACGCTTTTCTCTCTGGAGGATCTGAAAAACGTCAGACGCGCACAGCTCGCATCCAACTTTATTGCATCCCCCTCGTCCGCGATCGGACTTCGTACGGTTCATCGGGAAAAGGCTCTGCCCGAGACAGGTGACCTTTTCGTATTGCTTCGTTCGGGAGACGAGCTGATCCCAACGTCCTATCAAAAATCCCTGGCAAACTTGCTTGACTCTCCCACCGCAACCCAACATCTGAGTGCAGCTCGAAGAGTGAGCGAAAAGGGTCTGCTCTATGAAATTCTGCAATTGACCGGCTCCGCCCGCATCGATCTGAAATGCCTGTCTCTGAGCGGAGAGCCTCTCTCCCTCACCATGCTTGCCGATGCCTATGCCGGTGACTGTCTGATCCGCATTTCTCCAAAATTTTATCCCGCGTTTTCGAAGGCTGCGAAGGAAGCGGGCGTTCGTGCCACGGTGTTCGCCGCGGCCATGAACGGAAGCCGTCTGCTCTTCACAGAAGGAAAAGTGCCGCTGTTTGAGCTGGAATCCGGATTTTTGCGTGCCGTCTTCCCCGCCTTCCGTGCGTCTATCAAAATCAACGGAGAAGAGCTCGCGCCCTCGGCACCGATCCTTCATACGCCGAAAACGACCTCGGTATGCACCTATCTGACCTCGGAGCAGAATGTCGCCGTGCACACCGTGAGCCATCGAGGGATCCTTTCCTCTGCGGCATCCTCTCAACCCGAAGGCGGCTTTTTCAAGGCTGCTCTCGAAACGCTTTTGACCTCGGTCCTGACGCTTGCGGCAGCCGGATGCGATTACCGCGAGCTTCGTGCGGCAGTCGGACTTTCCCTGCCGACAAAGGAAACCGATTCCGTGCATCTCGGAGAAGCCATGGCGAGCATACTTGGTATTTACCGCTTACAGGCAGAGCTTGGATTGCCTCTCGCCGCCGCACAGATCTTTGCAGACAATGACATCGAGCATCCGCAGATCTCGACCTTCTGTATGGCAAAAAAATCGGCCGGCTGTGACCGATTGGTGGCAGAGGGCGACCGCATCTATTGCATCGCACCCAAATTGCAGAAAAACGGTCTGCCCGATTTTGCCGCATTGCGAAAGCTCTTGGCAGAGTTGACCAAGCTTCACAAAAACGGTGTGGTGAAAAGCGCCCGCGTGGTCTGTCGCGAAAGCATTACCGACGTCATCCGCAAGATGAGCACCGATTCGCTGACCTGTCTCTATGACGGTCACGTCGTGGTGGCAGACGATTATATGGATCTGGCGATCGTGATCGAAAGCACCGAAAAGCTTGCCTTTGCAAGAGTCGGCAGAGTCACGAAAAAAATGAATCCCGCAAAGCCCTCCGTGGAAAAGGTCTTGCCGGCTGCAGCCTCTCTTCTGTCGCTGCAGGAAGCAAAAATCATTCTGCTTTCCCATCCCAACGACCTTTCCGCCGAGCTTCTTGCCGATCGCTGTCGGGAATCGGGAGCAGAGGTGCTTCCCCTTTCCATCCGGGCTGAGGACTTGGAACAGAGGCTCTCCCGCGCACTTCTGGAGGCACAGACGCTGATCGTCTGCGCAAAGGACTCGATCCCACACACGTCGAAAACCGAGTTCGCTCTCGATACCTTCCGACGTGCAGGCGGACGTATCCTGCTCGTGGGAGACGGGGCTCATCAAAAGGATCTGGGCGGCTTTGCGCTCCCCGAGGGAATTTCTCCAAAAATGCTGGAGCAAATCTGCAAAGTGGAAAATGATTGAAAAATATTTAAAAAAATTTCAAAAAACACTTGCAATTTTCGAAAGAATATGCTATAATATCTCTTGTTGTACAGTATTTTGTGTGCCGCACCCTGTTTTCGGTCGGCGAATGTTCTTTTAGGAGGTGTCAAAATGGCAAAATGTTGTATCTGCGGCAAAGGCGTCGTTTTCGGTCAGAACGTTTCTCACTCTCACCGTAAAACCAACAGAAGCTGGAAGCCCAATATTCGCAAGGTAAAGCTGGAAGGCAGCAAAGCAATCAATGTTTGTTCTCGTTGCCTGCGCACGATGAAAAAGGCATAAGGAAAATCTCCTTTTGTCCGTGCAAATAAAGATCATGGCAGACACGGTGTGTCTGCCCTTTATTTTTCTCATTCAAGGAATCGATTATGCTTGCTGTCGTTGATCACCGCATTCCCACCGATGCAAAAATCGCTTTGGAGCGTTTGGGACACCGTGTTTTAACGATCCCACCGCATCCCGGACTTCCCGCCCCCGTTTGCGGGCATCCGGATATGCTGCTGTTTTTTGCCCCGGACGCTGTTTTTTGTACCAAAAGCTATCATAAAATTGCCCAAAAAGAGTTGAAGCAGATCTCTGCCTGCATCCAAAAGCCGATCAGGGAGACCGACGCGGAGGTGTCCGAAGTTTATCCAAACGATATTCTCCTCAATGCCGCGCCCGTCGGAAGCTTTCTCTTTTGCCACACGCAACACACGGCGCGGGAGCTGCTCTTGCATGAGTGCTACGAATGTGTGAAGGTGCGTCAGGGATACGCAAAATGCTCGGTCGTTCCCGTGGGTGATCATGCTTTGATCACAGAGGATGCGTCGATCGCCAATGCCGCGCGTCACCGTGGGCTTGACGTTCTGCGCGTGCGCTCCAATGCCGTCACGCTTCCGGGCTACGATACCGGTTTTTTGGGCGGCTCTGCCTCGTTTTCTCCGCTTTCGGAGAGCAGAAGGATCCTGTTTTGCGGCAATCTCGATCTCCATCCCGATGCAGAAGAAATCAAAGCCTTTTGTCAAGCGCACGGATCAGATCCGATTTCCCTCTCTGACAGCCCCCTGACAGACGTGGGAACGATATTTTTATTACCAATGGGAGTTGAATCAATCATGGAAAAAGAAAAGATCGCGCGCATCAATGCGCTCGCGAAAAAGAAAAAAGAGGTCGGCTTGACCGAGGAGGAGGTTGCTGAGCAGGCAGCTCTGCGCCAGGAATATCTCAAGGACTTCCGCGCACAGTTCGGAAGCGTGCTGGACAACACGGTGATTCAATATCCCGACGGCTCCCGCACGTCTCTTCCCGACATGAAAAAAAAGAACTGAAATCTACCTTTCACGAAAAAGAATTCATACCAAAAGCCTTTACAAAATCGGCAAACTATGGTATACTATTCTTGTCAGAAAGATTACGAAGCGGAGGGCGCACTTCCTTGAACGTCGATCAAATCCTTTTCACCTCCGATACCACCGAAACCGAGGCATTGGGCGCACGGCTTGCGCAAGCGATCTGCAAGGATCCCACACTGCCTCGCTTTGTCGCGCTTTACGGCGACCTCGGTGTCGGGAAAACCGCATTTGTCCGCGGCTTTGCCTCGGTGGTTGCCCCAGGAGCGGCGGTTCGTTCCCCCACGTTCGCTTTGGTGAACGAATACCGCGCCAAGCCACTCTCGCTTTTTCACTTTGATATGTATCGCATAGAGGACGAGGATGATCTGTATTCGATCGGCTTCTACGACTACCTCGACCGCGCCGGCATTTGCGTGGTGGAGTGGAGTGAGCGCATCCCCTATGCACTTCCCGAGGAATATCTGCGTGTCGTCATCGAAAAGAATGACCCGGATCTTCCCAATAGCCGAAAAATCACGATAGAAACGGCGGTTAACGATCAGTTATGAAAATTTTAGCACTTGACAGCTCTGCGATCGTCGCAACGGTAGCGCTCTGCGAGGACGAGGAGCTTTTGGGCGAATATACCATCCGAAACGGAAACACACACAGTGAAACGTTGCTTCCGATGGTGGAATCTCTGCTTGGCTTCTTCTCTCTCTCCCCGGATGAGATCGACCTCTTCGCCGTCTCGGCAGGTCCCGGCTCGTTTACGGGAGTCCGTATTGGTGCGGCAACCGTCAAGGGTTTGGCGTTCGACACGCAAAAGCCCTGCATTGCCGTTTCCACGCTGGAAGCGCTTGCACAAAATCTGAGCATCACGGACGGCTTGATCTGTCCCGTGATGAACGCGCGTCGTAAGCAGGTCTACACCGCCCTCTTCCGCGCGAAAAACGGAATTTTGACCCGTCTGATGCCCGATGATGCCATCGCGATCTCGGAATTGGATGCCAGGCTTGCCGCCTTTGACGAGCCCGTCCTTTTGGTGGGTGACGGATATGAGATCACGGCGCCGCTTTTGACGCATGAGATCGCCCACACCCCCGACCGTCTGCGTCACCAAAGTGCCTATTCGGTGGCACAGGTGGCAAAGCGTCTTTACGATGCGGGTGTGCGCACGACCGACCTGGAAGCCGTTCCCACCTATCTTCGACCTTCACAGGCAGAGCGCGAGCGGCTGGAACGCGAAAAAAACAGTTTATCTTAACGAAGAAAGGGATAAAAAGCCATGAAAACAACCAAAATCACCATCGGATGCGACCATGCAGGATATGAGCTCAAGCTCAAGGTGATCGCGCATCTCAAGGAACGAGGTGTGGAGGTCATTGACGTCGGAACCGATTCCACCGCAAGCTGTGACTATCCCGCGATTGCACACGCGCTTTGCAAAAACATTCAGGACGGCGTGACCGAGCTTGGCATCCTGATCTGCGGAACCGGCATCGGAATGTCGATGGCAGC
Organism: Eubacteriales bacterium; assembly: GCA_045534435.1. GTDB lineage: Bacteria > Bacillota > Clostridia > Oscillospirales > CAG-272 > UMGS1865. The sequence continues at coordinate 4,701 of JAZSJS010000015.1, read as the reverse complement.
AAACAAGCACCGCGGCATCCGCGCTGCCGCCTGCTCGGATACCTTCAGCGCACGCCTGACGAGATTGCACAACAACGCGAACGTCCTTTGCTTTGGCGAGCGCGTGGTCGGTATGGGTCTGGCTTGCGATCTGGTGGATAATTTTATTGACGCCGAATTTGAAGGTGGAAAGCACGCGCGCCGTGTGGATATGATCACGGCAATCGAAGCCGACGAGCTTTGATACATATGACCGCAAATCACGGTCGCACCTTGAGAAGAAAGGGATGGAGCTATGAAAATTGACAAGGCAGGGATTGCCCAATTGATTTTGCGCACGGCAACCAAGTGCCGCACTGCTGCGATCATTCTTGCCGCCGGAAATTCCTCCCGTATGGGAAAAAATAAAAACAAGCAGACCGAGGTGCTTTGCGGGATTCCCGTACTGGCACACACCCTGCTTGCCTATCAAAAATGTAAGCTGATCAGCGAGATCATCGTGGTCACCCGTCCTCAGGACTTTGACACGGTATATCAACTGTCAAAGAAATACGGCATCGACAAGCTGACGAACATCGTTGCGGGCGGAGAAACGCGTCAGGAATCTGCCAAGCACGGCATGAAAAAGCTCGATGCGTCGACACGCTACGTTGCAATTGCGGACGGCGCGCGTTGTCTGACTACCCCCGCGCAGATCGCAAAGGTTTGTCTGCGTGCCTATCGCTCGCAGGCAGCAAGCGCGGCCCACAAGATCAGCGATACCGTCAAGCGCACCAACGCGACCGGTCGCACCAAGAAAACGGTCGACCGCACAAATCTTTGGCAGGCACAGACGCCTCAGGTATTCCACACGGCGCTTTATACCGCCGCGCTTTATCAAGCCGATGCAGACGATTTCTCCGTGACCGACGACAACTCGCTTATCGAGCATTTGGGTTACAGTGTGCAGATGGTGGAATGCGGAATGCAGAACATCAAGATCACCACGCCCGAGGATCTTCCTTTGGCGGAGGCGATTCTGGAATACAGGAGCAAAAGGTGATGATTGCAGATATTCGAATTGGACACGGCTACGACGTCCATCGCCTGGTTGAGGATCGCGATCTGATCCTGGGAGGCGTCAAGATCCCTCATGAAAAGGGCTTGCTCGGCCATTCGGATGCCGACGTTCTGACGCATGCCGTGATGGATGCGCTTCTCGGCGCACGCGCACTTGGGGACATCGGAAAGCATTTTCCCGACACCGCCGCAGAATTCAAGGACGCAGACAGCATCAAGCTTGCCGAGCGCGTACGCGAGATCGTTTGTGCCGATGGCTGGAGCATCTCCAACATTGACGCCACCGTCCTCGCGCAAGCGCCCAAGCTCGCGCCTCATATTGCGCAAATGCGCGAAAATCTTGCAAAGGCTTTGCAGATCGAGGTCGACCGCGTCAGCATCAAAGCGACCACCGAGGAAAAGCTCGGATTTACCGGCGAAAAGCTCGGTATTGCCGCACACGCGGTGGCACTTCTTTGCCGAGAGCCGTAATCCTCTATCAAAAGCACGCGTCACACGGATCCAATCCCCTCACTTCCCTCTTTTGAAACCTCTCTTCCGTGCTTCCCGTGCGGATTTTCATTGACAGTTTATGCAACAACAGGCGCAAGATTGACAAAAAACGGCAACGTTCGTCACGCGCCACTTGCAGAAAGGATTTTGTTATGATCTACATCGCCCCCTCTTTGTTGGCTGCCGATTTCGCGAATCTGGAATCGGACGTCAAGCGAATTGCCGCAGCAGGCGCAAACTATCTGCATCTCGACGTCATGGACGGTGCTTTCGTCCCCAACATCAGCTTCGGCGCGCCCGTGATCGCGGCCTTGCGTCCGCACAGCAAGCTGATCTTTGACGTACATCTGATGATCAACGATCCCATTCGCTACATCGACGATTTTGTCAAAGCAGGGGCTGACATCATCACGATCCATCTGGAAAGCTGTCAGGATCCGCGCAAGGCACTCCAAGCCATCCGCGCGCGTGAGGTTCGCTGTGCGCTTGCCATCTCGCCCGCAACTCCCGTGGAAAGCATGATCCCCTATCTCTCCGAGATCGACATGGCTCTGATCATGACCGTTGTTCCCGGATTTGGCGGACAGTCCTTGATCCCCGAAACGCTTGAGAAGGTTCGCACCGTCAAGCGCTATGCCGACTCGCAGAGACTGAAGCTCGACATTGAGGTAGACGGCGGACTCAAAGCGGAAAACATTCACCTTGCCACCGAGGCGGGAGCCAACATCATCGTTGCCGGCTCCGCGGTCTTTGGCTCGAAGCGCCCGCGTGCGGTCATCGCCGCGATGCGCGAAAGCGCCGCCGAGCATCCCTATCAGGGTTAATGAGTGAATAAAGATTTTTGTGGGGGAAGCTTTTTTCAAAAAGCTTCTCCCGCGCCCCCTCAAAAACAGAAAGCGTTACACGGCATTGAACCGAGTAACGCTTTTCTCTTTTCCCTTTTTCCAAAAAGTTCTTGAGCGGAGGGGGCGCGGGGGAGGAGAAGCTTCTTTCAAGAAGTTCTCCTCCCCCGCAGAATCATCTGCTTCTAATTAGTACAAGCCTCTCTTAACGTAGGAGGTGTGCAGAATTTCGTGAGCCTTGTGGCTGTTGGGCTCGCCGAGGAACTCGTCGTAGATCTTCTGGACAGCCAGGTTGTCCTGAGACTTACGCAGAGTCTCGTTGGCGTCGTCGTTGTACAGAATCGCTGCACGAACGGCGCGCAGATCCATGTTCATGCGAACCGATGCGGGCTGGATCGGCTGACCGCCGCCATTGACGCATCCGCCGGGGCATCCCATGATCTCGATGAACTGAACGTCGAGCTCGCCTGCCTTGACCATGTTCAAGAGCTTCTTTGCCATGCCGGTGCTCGAAGCAACGGCAACGTTGACAGTGATATCACCCAGCTTGTAGGAAGCGGTCTTGATACCCTCAACACCACGAACTTCGGTGAAGTCAACCTTCTCGAGCTTCTTGCCGAGAATGACCTCTGCTGCGTAACGGAGAGCTGCCTCCATAACACCGCCGGTTGCGCCGAAGATCGCACCTGCACTCGAACCGATTGCGAAGGGATCGTCGAACTTGCCGTCCTCGAGAGCACGGAAGTTGATGCCTGCCTTCTGGATCATTCTGCCAACCTCACGGGTGGTGATGGCGAAATCAACGTCGGGAACGCCTGCAGCGGACTGGTCGGCACGGCCGATCTCAAACTTCTTCGCCGTACAAGGAATTGCGGATACCATGACGATGTCCTTGGGATCCCAACCCATCTTCTCTGCATAGTAGGTCTTGACGATTGCGCCAAACATCTGCTGAGGAGACTTGCAGGTGGAGAGATTCTCGGTGTATTCGGGGAAATAGTGCTCGCAGTACTTGATCCAACCGGGCGAGCAGGAGGTGATCATCGGCAGAACACCGTTGTTGTTGATTCTGCCCAGCAGCTCGTTTGCCTCCTCCACAATGCTGAGGTCAGCGGCCAGGTTCATGTCGTAAACGCCGTCAAAGCCGAGTGCCTTGAGAGCCGAAACCATCTTGCCCTCGCAGTCGGTGCCGGGCTCGTAGCCGAAGCATTCGCCGATCTGTGCGCGCACGGAGGGTGCGGTGCAGATGACGGTGTGCTTGGTGGGATCTGCCAGAGCGGCAAATACGCCGTCGGTATCGTCTCTCTCATAGAGCGCGCCAACGGGACAAGCAACGATACACTGTCCGCAGTTGATGCAGGAGGTGTTTTCGAGAGCTTCGCCGAAGGCAGAGCCGATGTAGGTGTCAAATCCACGGTTGTTCGCACCGATCACGCCGATCTCCTGGATCTTTGCGCAGGTTGCGACACAACGGCGGCAGAGCACGCACTTGCTGTTGTCACGAATGATCGGCGTCTTGGCGTCGATTTCGTATTCGTTGACCTCACCCTTGAAGTTGGAGGAGGTTACGCCGTACTCACGGCAGAGCGTCTGCAGCTCGCAGTTGGTGGAGCGAACGCAAGACAGACAATCCTGGTTGTGGTTCGAGAGCAACAGCTCCAGATTCATCTTGCGCGATGCAGCGATCTTGGGAGTGTTGGTCTTGATCTGCATTCCCTCGGTGCAGGGATATACGCAAGCGGTCACCATGCGCCAAGGACCGAGCTCGGGTCCGCGCATCTCGGCGATCTCAACCAGACAGAGACGGCAAGCACCGATCTCGTTGATGTCCTTCAGGTAGCAGAGCGTGGGAATATCAATATGCGCTGCTTTTGCGGCTTCCAGAACCGTGGAACCCTTGGCGACCGAATAATCGACGCCGTTAATTTTTACATTAATCATATCCATGTCCACAATTCTCCTTTCTTATTTCTTAGAAATAGCTTTGAACTTACAGGTGGGCATACAAGCGCCGCACTTCACGCACTTTGCGGGATCGATTGCAAAGGAAGCGAGCTTGTGACCGGGAGCCACGTAGTCGGTTCTTGCGATCGCGGAAGCGGGACACTGCTTTGCACACATACCGCATCCGATACACTTGTCTGCATCGATGGTGAAGCTCAGCAGGCTCTTACATACGCCTGCAGGACACTTCTTGTCGACGATGTGAGCGATGTACTCGTCTCTGAAGTAGCGAAGCGTCGAAAGAACGGGGTTGGGCGCAGTCTGACCCAGACCGCAGAGAGATGCGGACTTGATGTAGTTGGAAAGCTCCTCAAGTCTGTCGAGG
>JAZSJS010000109.1:0-27836 GCA_045534435.1 Eubacteriales bacterium | reverse complement strand
GAGCACCACGTTGATGACGGTAGAGCCGAGGGGAGTGATCATAGAGATTATCATAAAGAGGAGCATACCGCCGCCAAGAGAGCCACAAATTGCAAGCCACGCCCTCTGCTTTGCCGCCTCGCTTACGTTGTCTTTTTCATGATTTCTTTTTTACCGCGTCGTAGCGAGCGTTCGCTGCTTCGGTTCTCGCCTTCGCCTCGGCCGCCCTTGCAGCGTTTTCCTCACGCATCTTTGCGGTTCTTTCGGAGGGGCTCATATGAGCATCATCCCAAGACTTCTTTGCATCTGCCTTCGCCTTTGCAAAGGTATTGTGCCCTCTGTTTTCCTCGAACTTTGCCTTGGCTTCTGCCTTTGCTGCCTCAAATTCCGCCTTGTCTGCCTCGTGCTGTGCCTTGGTGCTTTCCTTCATGTCACCGAATGCCTTCTTAAAAAATGCTTTGACTCCCATTGTGTTTTATCTCCTTTGTTTTTTATTACTGATTCATGATCTTTTCGCTGAGCGTGAGTATTTCAGCGGCGTACTTCTTTTTGCGGCTTCCGAGAATGCTCTTGTAGAGCGGATAATTGACAAGCGCCAGAATCATACCGATCACTCCGATCACAATGCCGGGGACCATCGTGCTTCCCATGCCAATGGTTGCACCGACGTCGGTCATCACGAGGCTCATGCCTGCGCCCATAATGATGGCGCTGATACTGCCGAAAACGTAGGCGAACACGTTTGCGGGACGCTTGACCCTTGCATCAAGCTCACGGAGTGCATCAAGCTCCGAGGGTGTCTTTTCCATATACTGCGTGCGGATCTTCTGTGCCATAAACTGCTGATCGTTTCTGTTCATTATAAATTACCTCTCTGTGTTTGTTTTGGATTTTGTGACTGTATTATACCAATCGTTTGTTTTTGATTTTTTTGCGAAATGTTTGCGTTTTGTTAATCCTTAATTTTTTGCGGATTTCATGATTTCTTCGAACAAACGAAGAATTTCGGGTGTCAGCTCTGCCTTGGTTTTCCGGGCGATCCGTCTGTATATCGGGTAGGCAGGGATCATAATAAGAGCACCGACGGTCATAAAGAGAGCCGAGAGCCAACCCGCGCCCGTGAACACGTCAAGGAAGATGCTCATTCCGATACCGAGCACAAGTGCGCCGACAATACCTACGCACAGGCTTTCGACCGTACCTGCCATTTGCACGCGCAGGTCAAGCTTTTTGAGTCTTTCGAGCTTGCTTTCCTCACGAGGCATATATTTGTTTCTGATGCTTTCGACTTCCTTGTTTCTTACTGCCGAATAATTGTAGTTAAAAGTGTTGTTTTCCATAATACTCCTGTTTCCTTGTTTTTCATTGTGATGATATTATACGATGCCGATTTTTGAGTTTTGTTGGAGATTTGTTTCTGAAATGTTATTAAAACGAATTTTTATAGCATCGGTGCAAAAATTCTGACCACCGAGCGAATAAACCGGGTGACAAGACCCGTTTTCAGCATATCGGGTGTTACTTCTATCGATTTTGCCATGCTTTCCTCAATATCTCTTTTCAAGTCCACTATCGACTCGCACCGATACATCCACACTCCGTTTTCAAAATGGTGAACGAGACTACGATACATCTGCGATATTCACGCCGCCCGTGTATCCCACCTTGCCATCAATCACACAAATCTTGCGATGGCTACGGTTATTGAACTCTCCGTCGGCTTGTCCTCGCAAGCGTGAAAACGGCCTTGCTTCAATGCCGAATTTACCGAGCTGCTTATGATAATTACCGGGAAGCGTACTCATACAGCCAATATCATCGTAAAGAACTCTGACCGTAACACCTTCGGATGCTTTGCGCTTCAAAATTTCCAAAATAGAGTCCCAAAACGTTCCTTCCTCTATAATGAAATACTCCATAAAGATAAACCTTTCGGCTTTTTCAAGATAGGGGAGCATTGCTTGCCACATATTCTCGCCAAGCGGATAGTAGGTTTGATTCGTGTCCTTAAACACACTTGTACCCGAGATGGAGCAAAGCATTTTTGCTTGCACCGAGGCGTGAGGGTTCTCACTCTCTAATTTGTCAAGAATTTCTTTTGGATCCTTTTCGTACCGATATTTTTTCAGATCCTCAAGACGGCGAATGAATTTCTTTCCGAGTTTTCGTGAGTAAAAAAAGGAAGTATAGCATAAATCCGGCAATCGGAAGGATCAGAACGAACAAAAGCCACGGAACCTTGTAATCGGGGTTATCGTCCGAGGCAATGATCTTGATGACGCAGAAAATTTCAGTTATCCACGCAGCAATATAAAAGTACGGAATATAATAGCAGCATGCGACCACCATGCCGATAATGGCAAGGATTTCAAAGAGTGTAATGAAGCCGGCAATGATATAACGAAAGGGAATGTAATGATACTCGCGTTCAATCGTTTCTCTTCCTGTTCTGATCGTATATTTTCGTTTCATAGCTCTACCTCCAAGATACAAATAACCGATTTTACACTGATTATAGCAAGATTTTATTTTCGAAAGATTTGTATTATGTTTATGTTTTATTAAAACGGAATATTTGCAATAAAAAGATAGTCTCATACAAATCTAAAAACGGCAAGGATTTTTCATCCTTGCCGTTAACCACACGAAAGTTTTTCAAAGCATTCTATCATTTTCAACACATTTCGACTTGTTAGAGCTTCTATAACTACCATTTTATTAATATTCAAACAAGATTGTTTTGCAAGCAAAGACCAGAGGATTTGTGTCAAAATATGGCGAGGAGCATAGAATGATAGCGAAGAGAGCTTTTTCTCTGAAAATCTGAAAAAAGGAGATCAACGAAGATGGCAGAAACCAGATTCCCGGGCACTCCGAGCGGAACTCCCCGCGAAACGGTGTGCATTGAGACCAATCGAGTCTTAGATTCCTGTCGCGACCGCGATTGTTTTGAGAACGTACGCGTCTATCTTTCGTGCTACGGAAACGAAATTCTTGAGCATACGGGAGCGATTCGTGCAAAATGCGCGAAGATCGTTTGGACCTATATCGGCATCGACCCCATTCAATTCAACCGCGGATTTTATGCGGTTACCATTCGTTTTTATGTCAAGCTTGTATTTGAGGCTTGTGTCGGAGGAGGCCGTGCGCAAGAGCTGGAGGGTATCGCCGTTCTTGAAAAGCGCGTCATTCTTTACGGCTGTGAAAGCAACGTCAGCGTCTTCAAGAGCAGCGCGTGCGGCAGCGATTTCTGTGCGTTGCCCAAGGTTGATTGCGGTGAACGCAACGATCCCACCGCAATCGTTGAGGTTGTTGACCCCGTGATCCTTGGCACAAGGATCATGGAAAAGGCTTCGGATTGTAATTGCTGCTGTTGTTGTCAGGAGAACGATCTTCCCGACGTTGTCGTGTCCTCCCTCGACTCCCCCCTGATGTTTGAGGATGACGGCCACGGAAGGCGCTATCTGACCGTTTCCCTTGGGATCTTTTCGGTGGTTCGCATCGTTCGCCCGGCCCAGCTTGTCATTCAGGCGGGAGAATATTGCATTCCCGAAAAGGAGTGCTGTCCCGTGGAAGAGGACGATCCCTGTCACGTGTTCCGTTGTATGCCGTTCCCGGTTGGAGAATTTTGTCCGCAGGGAAGCAACGCAAGCTCACAGGGAAACGACCGCCCCTCCCGTTGCGGTTGCTAAAAAAGAAACAGGGTGTCGCAACGCGACACCCTGTCATTCAATTTGCTTCCGGAAGGGCAGGCGTATCCTCTGCCGCAGGGAGGTCGCGCAAAAGATGATAGACGCTTTTGCCCGTGCCTGCGATGCATTCGGAGGTGATCTCCACCTCTGCAACGTCATGCCTTGACGGAATTTCATACATAATATCGGTCATAGCCGCCTCCAGGATTGAGCGCAGACCGCGCGCACCCGTGTTGCGCTCCAGCGCAAGAGTTGCCACCTTTTCAAGCGCCTCGGGGGAGAAGGTCAGCTTCACGCCGTCCATAGAAAACAGCTTTTCAAACTGCTTGGTCAAAGAGTTCTTCGGTTCGGTCAGGATCCGCATCAACGCCGTTTTGTCAAGGTCGTCCAACGGGACGATCATGGGGATTCGTCCGACAAGCTCGGGGATCAGGCCGAATTTGACGATGTCGTGGGGGATCACATCGCGGAAAATACCGGAATCCTTGCGCTCTGCCTTGGTTTTGATCTCTCCTCCAAAGCCGATCGTTTGGTTGCCCTTGCGGCCCTCAATGACCTTGTCAAGGCCTTCAAATGCTCCACCGCAGATGAACAGGATGTTTTTTGTGTTGATCTGAATGAACTCCTGATTCGGGTGCTTGCGTCCGCCCTGAGGGGGCACGTTGGAAACCGTTCCCTCCAGAATCTTCAAGAGCGCTTGCTGCACGCCCTCGCCTGAGACGTCACGCGTGATCGAGCGGTTTTCGCTTTTTCTGGCGATCTTGTCGATCTCGTCGATATAGATGATGCCTTTTTCTGCAAGCTCGATATCGTAATCTGCCGCCTGAATCAGTCGCAGAAGGATATTTTCCACGTCCTCGCCGACGTATCCCGCTTCGGTGAGCGTGGTTGCGTCCGCGATTGCAAAGGGCACCTGGAGCGTTTTTGCGAGCGTCTGCGCAAGATAGGTCTTTCCGACACCGGTGGGACCGATCAGCAGCACGTTGCTTTTCTGCAGCTCGACGTCATTCTCATCAGGCTGCGCGATGGCATCCTTTTTTTTGCGTCCCTTCGGCTTTTGGTTTTCCACCGAAAGGATTCTCTTGTAGTGATTGTAAACGGCGACTGCAAGCGCGATCTTTGCCGCATCCTGGCCGATGACGTATTTGTCAAGTGCCTCCTTGATCTGAATGGGGCGGGGAAGCTCGGCGAGAGAAAGTCCCTCCAGGGCAGGCTGCGCGTCCTGCTCGGCCTCCGAAATGAGATCGTTGCAAGCATCGACGCAGAAATCGCAGATATATGCCCCCGTGGGAGAGGGAATCAGAAAATGAACCTGATTCTCGTTTCTTCCGCAAAACGAGCAGTGTCTCTGATGCTTCGAGCCGTTGTTAGAGTTTGTGTTAGCCATGAATTACTCCTGAAAAGGATTTTTAGGGACGCTTGGCAAGAACCTTGTCGACCAAACCGTATTCCAGCGCTTCCTGTGCGGTCATATAGTTGTCGCGGTCGGTGTCTTTTTCGATGGTTTCCAGCGGTTTTCCGGTGTTCTCCGCGAGAATGCGGTTGAGCATGGCCTTGGTTTTGAGGATCTGCTCGGCCTGGATCTGAATGTCACTTGCCTGACCGCGAGCACCGCCGAGGGGCTGGTGGATCATCACCTCACTGTGAGGAAGTGCAAATCTCTTGCCCTTGGTTCCGGAGGAAAGCAGGAATGCGCCCATGCTTGCCGCCATACCGATGCAAATCGTGGAAACGTCGCACTTGATGAACTGCATGGTATCGTAGATCGCCATGCCTGCCGTCACAGATCCACCGGGGGAGTTGATATAGAAGGAAATATCCTTGTCGGGGTCCTGTGCCTCAAGGAAAAGCATTTGTGCGACCACCAGAGAAGCGGTGACGTCGTTGACCTCATCGGAGAGGAAAATGATGCGGTCGTTGAGCAGACGGGAAAAAATGTCGTAAGAGCGCTCTCCGCGGTTGGTTTGTTCAACCACGACGGGGACCAGCGCGTCCTTGGTGTGTTCTCTGAAATCAAACATTTCTGATACCTCTTTTCTTAAGATTTGAACCGGAAGTCGCAAAAGCAATTTCCGGTTCTGTCAGTGGATTTATTTTGCGATGGCTTTCTCTTTTACGAAGTCCATTGCCTTTTTCACCTTCATATCCTGAGCGATGGAGTCAACGGGAACGGCTGCGCGAACCTGATCGACCTCCATTTTGTAAGCCTCTGCGATGCGGGCGATCTCTTCGTTCACGTCCTCCTCGGTGGCTTCGATCTTTTCCAGCTCAGCGATCTTTTCCAGTGCCAGGCGGAGCTTGACCTGCTTTTCAGCCTGCGGACGGAACTGCTCACGCAGAGATTCCAGCGTCAGACCGGTGTATTGGAAGTAGGTCTTGAGGTCGAGTCCCTGCATACGCAGACGGTTGTCGTAATCGCGAACGAAGTTCTCGGTCTCGGCAACGTACATCTGCTCGGGAATATCTGCCTCCAGCTTTTCGATCAGAGCGTCCAGGATGGCATCTTCGAACTTGCGATCTGCCTCGTCCTCGTGTCTCTTTGCAATTTTTGCCTTAACGTCTGCACGATATTCATCCATCGTGTCAAATTCGGAAACGTCTTTTGCGAAATCATCGTCAAGAACGGGAAGCTCAATGTGCTTGATCTTGTGGATCACGGTCTTGAAGACTGCCGCCTTGCCTGCGAGCTCCTTTGCGTGGTACTCCTCGGGGAAGGTGACGTTGACGTCGAATGCCTCGTCGATTGCGTGACCTGCAACCTGCTCCTCAAAGCCGGGGATGAAGTTGCCGGAGCCGAGCTTGAGGGGGTAGTCCTCGCCCTTGCCGCCTTCGAAAGCAACACCGTCAACAAAGCCCTCATAGTCGATGGTGCAAACATCACCCATCTCGGACTTGGTGGCGTCGGTGATCTCGATCTCTCTTGCGTTGCGCTCACGAATGGTGTTGATCTCGTTTTCAACCTCTTCGTCGGTCACCTCAGCAACCGTCTTTTCTGCTTCGATGCCGCAGTAGCCCTCGATCTTTGCATCGGGCTTTACAGCAACCTTTGCGGTCAGCACAACACCGTTATCATCAACGGAAACGATATCGAACTCGGGCTGACCTACCATATCAAGAGCGGATTCCTTCAGAGCTGCGTCAAACGCATCGGGAAGAACCTCGTTGATTGCATCTTCATAGAAAAATCCCTTGCCGTACATTTTCTCGATCACGGAGCGGGGAGCCTTACCCTTGCGGAAGCCGGGAACGGTAATTTTACCGACCTGCTTGCGGTAAGCATTGGAAACCGCCTTGGCGAAGGTTTCCTTGTCAACCGAGAATTCCAGCGTATATACGCTCTTATCGGTCTTTTCGGATTTGATCAAACTCATTTTTTGTGTCCTCCAAACGAAATGATAATGTTTTTTACATACAGATTATATTTTATAATTTTTTTGGCGTTTTGTCAATAGTTTTCTTGAAATTTCAGCCAAAAAATTCAAAAATCATGGGGATAAATCGGCATGGGGGAAAAATTGAGCGCGTCTGCGGATGTCAAGACAAACTCAATGCCCTCAAAAACCGATGAGCGAGGGGCATAGTAGGCTCCGTGAATGTGTCCGAAATAACAGGTGGAGATCTCATACTCATGCAAAAGATCGACGATCTCCCGACAAACGAATCCGTTCCAAACCGGCGGAAAATGCAAAAAGACCAGGATCGGAAGATCTCTTCCGTCGGTGTTTTTCAGCTTTACCGCCTCTTCCAGGCTCAAGCGCAGACGGATCACCTCACGGTTGACGATCCTTGCGTAATCAACGTCTCCCACGGTGTGCTGCTGATTTTCCTCAACGAACCATCCGCGCGTGCCGCAGACGACGCAATCCTCCAAAAGATATGCGTTGTTATAGATCGTTTTGATCGTTTGAATCTTGCATTCTTCCAGCATTTCCGTCATTTTTTTTGCTGTCGACCACCAAAAATCGTGGTTGCCCTTGCCGATCAGCTTTTGTCCGGGCAAGGATTCCAGAAAGAGCAGATCCTCGCGTGCGTCCTCCAGCTTGAGCGCCCAAGAAATGTCCCCCGGAATGATGACGGTGTCATCATTGGAAACGACCGCAGACCAATTGCGTCTGAGCTTATTCATATAATCGGTCCAACGCGATCCGAATTTTTCCATCGACTTGCTTCCGTCGCTGGACAAATGCAGGTCGGCAATGACGAACAGAGACACGGACGTTTCCTCCTTCTGTGTAGTATGAAATCAAAAATCGGGGGCAAAATAGCATTGTGAAAGATCGATCTTTCCAATCTCCGAGAGATGAACTCGGAAATTCGTTACGATGAAAGGAAGTGCTTAAAAATGGAAGAAACCAAAAAGTACGAAACCGACTGCGGTTGCAAGCACATCAAGGGAATCAAGTGCAACGTGAGCAATTGCTATTATCACGATCGCGAGACCTGTTGCACGGCAAGCGAGATCTCGGTTGGACCTCACAGTGCCGTATCCTCCGGTGATACGCTCTGCGCGACCTTCAAGCCCAAGGAAAGCTGAGAGATCATGCACGGGGAGAACCTTTGAAGGCTCTCCCCATTTTCATGCTCCAAAAATCAGGTATTGAGATAGTCGAGAACGGCCTGTGCCATTTCCTCTTTTTCCACGGCCTTTTCAAAGTTGACCTTGCGAGCCGCAAGACCTGCGAGAGGGTAGGGGATCTCGGTGTTGGTTGTGGCGGAGAGCTCATCCAACGCATCCAGATCCGAGGAGGCTTCCTTGCCCGTGACAGCACGGTAAACGTTGTTGGCAAACTTGTAGGGGCTTGCCGTGGAATCGATGACCATCGGACGGGTATCACCGCTCTCCTTTACATATTCCTCTGCGGCATGGATGGCGACTGCGGTGTGCGTGTCTGCCAGATAACCGTAGCCTTCATAGGTGTTGCGAATGGTGGCCTCGGTTTCCTTCTCATCGGTGAAATATCCGCTGAAGTTCTTGCGGATCTCGGCAAGAACCTCGGGATCTACGGTATAGCAGCCGTCCTTTTTGAGAGCCTCCATATATGCCGCGGTCTTTTCGCTGCCTGCGGTAAAATAGAGCAGGCGCTCGAGGTTGCTCGAAATGAGAATATCCATCGAGGGAGACATCGTCAGGTAGAAGTCGCGATTGCGATCGTAGGTACCCGTGCGAAGGAAGTCGGTGAGGATATTGTTCGTATTGGACGCACAAACCATGTGATGGATCGGAAGGCCCATCAGTTTTGCCAGATACGCGGCGAAAATGTTGCCGAAGTTTCCGGTGGGAACGCAGACGTTGAAGCTCTCTCCAAGCTTGCATTTGCCCGCATTGAGAAGGTCGCAGTATGCCGATACGTAATAAACGATCTGCGGTGCGAGACGTCCCCAGTTGATCGAGTTCGCGCTCGAGAAGAAATAGCCCTTTTCGTTCAGCGCATCTGCCATTGCGGCGTCACCGAAGATCACCTTTACACCGTTTTGTGCGTCGTCAAAGTTGCCGCGGATCGCACAGACGTTGACGTTGGAGCCGGTCTGCGTTGCCATTTGCAGCTTTTGCACACGGCTGACACCGTCGACGGGATAGAAGACCATGATCTTGATGTGCGGAACGTCGCGGTATCCCTCCAGGGCGGCCTTTCCCGTGTCGCCGGAGGTGGCAACGAGGATGAGTGCCGTGCGGGTCTCCCCGGTTTTCACCAATGCGCGGGAGAGCAGACGGGGCATGATCTGAAGCGCCATATCCTTAAAGGCCGCCGTCGGACCGTGCCACAGCTCCAGGGATTCGAATTGATCGTGAATGTTGACCAGCGGAGCGGTACCGCCCACAAAGGATTTTTCATCGTATGCCGCGCGGCAATCCTCAAGCAGCTCCTCATAGGTGTAATCGCTGAGGAACTTGGAAAGAATGGTGGCGGCACGCGTGGGATAATCCTGCTTGCAAAGTGTCTCGATCTCCTCATAAGAGAGCGTGGGGAGCGATTCGGGAACGAAGAGTCCTCCGTCCTCCGCAAGTCCCTGCTTGATGACCTCTGCCGCCGTCTTCACAGCCTTTTGATTGCTTCTTGTGCTTTTGTAAAACATGATATTTTCTATCCTTCCTGTTTGGATTTACTGACAATGTTATTTGAGATGCTTTTTTGCAAATTCGGTGGCATTTTCAAAGAAAATCTTCCGAATCAGCATTTCCGGATACCCCCGCCGCAGCATCTGCTCGGCAAGGTGAGGGAGTTCTTTGAGTGTTGGAATTTCCATGGGCAGATCACAGCCGTCCATGTCACAGCCGAGCGCAAGACAGTCCTGGGCTCCGGCCTCCAAAAAAGATTCTATATGTGGGAGAATATCCCACGCGCAGGCCTTGCGGTCATGCTTCAAAAAAGGAACGTGAAGATTGAGCCCGATCAGGCCGCCGCAGAAAACGATCTGCTTGATTTGCTCCTTTTTCAGATTGCGGGAAACGGGACAAGCGTCAAAGGAATTGGAATGAGAAGCGATCACGGGGCGGGATACTTCCGCGCCGATTTCAAGGATCTCGGATGCCGCTCTTTCCGATGCATGAGAAACGTCGAGGATGATTCCAAGCGCCGCGGCACGTCTCAATGCCGCTTTTCCAAATGCCGTTAAACCGTCCTTTGTATCATGCGCCCCCCCGATGCAGGTGCTTCCTTTCCAAAGCGGCGTGAGGAACCGAACCCCGAGACGGTGCAAAAGGTCGATGCGCTCGTGCTTTTCGGCGAGGATTCTGGCATCCTCCACGCTCAAAAGAAGGGTGGCAGAGGCTGCGTCGGAGAGCTCGGTCGCAATTCGGGCGTCACCGTGAAGGATCGAAGGATCGTTTTTGAGATGATCCAGCATGGACAGAACCTGCTCCCACCCCTCCTCGTCGGTTCGGTCAGGGCTTGGCCAAAGTGCCATGATCTGAGTGTAATGCTCGAATTTCTCGGCATTTTCCAGGGAAATTGCAAAAGAATTGCGTGCGAGCGGTTGCTTTTCCAAGAGCATTCGGTGGGCGGTGTCGCAGTGCAGATCGAATAATGATAGCTTCATTTGCGCCTTTCCTTCAATATGCCGCCTTGAGATGTCGGATGCGAGCCACCTTCGGTCTTTTGCTTTTTTCTTCCTGCAAAAGCCAGATCTCGATCACATCCATGCGAGGCTGCTTTTTGGTTGGATGCTTACTCAGGTACGCATGGGCGGCCTGCCTCGTCAGACGTTGCTTTTCGCTGTGAACCGCGGTGTGCGGCGGAGGGGAAGCCTCCAGCTCGTCTTGCGAGCGGTAGGTTCTTGTTTTCACTTCAACGAAAACAACGTCACGAATCGTGGATGCGATGATGTCGATCTCGCATTTTCCGGCTCTCCAATTGCGTTCCTTAACAGTATATCCGTGCCAACGCAGATAGTGAACGGCTTTTGTCTCACCGAAATCTCCGATTTTCTTTGTTGTTTCCAAGTGCTTCATTTTTTGTCGAGAAAGCGAATGAATTGCTTGCGATGGATCGGAGAAGGGCCGTGCTCGCGCAGGGCATCCATATGTGCCTTTGTGCCGTAGCCCTTATGCTTGGCGATTCCGTACTGCGGATAGAGCCTGTCCAGCTCCTCGCATTGACGGTCACGCGTGACCTTTGCAAGGATCGATGCCGCGGCGATGCTGGGACTGATTGCGTCACCGTGAACGACGGCCCTTGCGGGGATCTGAAAATCTCTTGCAACGTTTCCGTCGATCAAAGCAAAATCTGCGGGAACCGAAAGTCCGTCAATGGCTCTGCGCATGGCGAGCAGGTCGGCTTCCAGAATATTCAGACG
Organism: Eubacteriales bacterium; assembly: GCA_045534435.1. Lineage (GTDB taxonomy): Bacteria > Bacillota > Clostridia > Oscillospirales > CAG-272 > UMGS1865. The sequence goes on along the minus strand of JAZSJS010000109.1, from coordinate 16,371 downwards.
GTCGATCTCCTCGACACTCGCCTCGGCGATGCAATAGGAGACCGCGTTTTCACAAATAAAATCAAAGAGCGCGTCACGCTTTTTGGGAGTCAGCTTTTTGGAGTCGTTCAGGCCTTCGATCACCAATCCCGCGGGCAAAATGCACGCGGCGGCAACCACAGGGCCGCATAAAGGACCGCGTCCTGCCTCATCCACTCCGCAAACGCCGGTGTATCCCGCGTCGTAAAGCTCCTCTTCCAATCGATAATCAAGCACGGGGCAACTCCTCCTTCGAGTATCTGTCGATGGTGATCCGACCGATCTTTGCGGCACGGAACTCATCCAAAAGGGTGATCGCCGTGCGTTCGGTATTGATCTCACCGCCGCTGATCAGAAATCCGCGCTTTTTGCCGATCATCTCAAAAAGCTCGTAATCGGTGGCGTCCTTGTAAAGCGAAAGGTCGCCAAGCTTATAGCGCGCCGCGAGCAGCTCGGGGTAGAGCAAGCGCAACCGCTTGCACAGGATCACGGCGAGTGATTCGATGTCAAGAACACCGTCGCGGATCGCGCCTGTCAGCGCAAGGTTTTCTCCCACGCGACGCTCCTCAAATTTGGGCCAGAGAATACCGGGCATATCCAACAGATCCACACCGATGTTGGTGGAGACCCATTGCTTGTCAAGCGTCACACCGGGGCGATCCTCGACCTTGGTCTTTTTGTTGCCGCAGATGCGATTGATCAGTGAGGATTTTCCCACGTTCGGGATCCCAAGCACCATTGCGCGCACACGGCGACCGGACATTCCTTTTTCCTCGTATTTTTTCAGCTTCTCCGCAAGGATCTGTCGGATGGCGGGAGCCAACGACTTCAAGCCCTCACCCGTGACACAGTCGGTCAGAAGGCAGACGGTGTGATCGTTGGTGTATTGCTGCTTCCAGCGTTGATTTTGTTCTGCGTCGGCCAAAGATGCCTTGTTCAACAGAAGAAGCGTTGGCTTTCCCTCGGTCAATCGGGCGATTTCGGGATTGCGGGAGCTATATGGGATTCGCGCATCCAGAATTTCGATGACGATGTCCACGTTCTTCAGATTTTCCGTGATCATACGGCGCGTTTTCGCCATATGACCGGGGAACCATTGGATCACTTCTGATGGCATATTGTCGAAATCCTTTCTTGAATAATGAGTCTTTAGTCAAAAACGGTGAAGGGAGAGAGCCTGAGAACCGCTTTTCCGAGGATGCAACGCTCATCCACGAATGCGATCGAGGTGCTGCGACTGTCTCTGGAATTGTTGCGGTTGTCTCCCATCACGAACACACAGCCCTCGGGAACGGTTGCGGAAAAGATCTCTGCTTCCGCATCGTAATGATGATCGGGTCTGTGAAAAGAGGTGTAAGCCCCCGTGATCTGATCTGTGGAGGGATTTTTGAGGGTGGCGTGAGGATCGGCGTATTCGACTCCGTCAACCGTGATGACTCCGCTCTTGAAGTCGATCTTGACGGTTTGTCCGCCCGTGGCGATCACGCGCTTGACGAGTGTTTTTTCGTTGCCGTAATCGGTATTTGCAAGATGAAAGACGATGACGTCACCCTGCTGAGGTGTGTAGGCAAAGCTCGAAAGAAGCAGGTTTTCGCCATCGTACAGCGTGTTTTCCATCGACTCTCCGTCCACGCGGCAGAGCCTGAAGGCGAAGGTGAAAATGATCAACACGGCAAACACCGACCACGCGAACATTTCAACCACGTCGAACAGGCTCGAGGCAAGCTTTTTGCCCGCGGGCTCCTGTGGCGAAATCGGATCGGGATTTTCCGGGCTCTGTGCTTCTTCGGGGATCATCGGATCTTGATTCATGAGAAGATCTCTCCTTTTTGTGGGTTATCGAATGAATGCTTCCATCAGCGTGTGACCGCAGGAAATATAGTTTTTCTTTGCCTCGGCGGTCTCCTCGCAGAAGGAATCCACTCCGTCGTGCGCTTCCTTCGAATCGTAGATCATGAAGGGGACGGGATCGATCGTGTGGGTGCGCAGGCGGATCGGGGTGGGGTGATCGGGAAGGATCATAATGCGGAAGTCCTCACCGGTGGACGCAAGGTAGTCGTATACCGGCTTCAGGATCTTTTGGTCGATCAGCTCCACCGAAAGCACCTTGTTTTCAAGCTCGGCGCGGTGTCCGCATTCGTCGGGACCTTCCACGTGAACGTATACGTAGTCACTTCCGCTTTGGAAGGCTTCGATTGCGGCGTTGGCCTTGCCCTCATAGTTGGTGTGAACGTTTCCGGTGGCCCCCTCTACGTCGATCGAGCGCATTCCCGCGCAAAGACCGATGCCCTTGATGAGGTCGACCGCCGAAATGACTGCGGCATCAAGTCCCCATTTTTCACGGAAGTTTGGAAGCTGCGGCTTTTTGCCGGGACTCCAGAGCCAAGCGGAGTTTGCCGGCTTCAGTCCGCGTGCGCGGCGCGCCTCGTTGACGGGATGATGGTTGAGAATGTCAAAGCTCTCACGCATCAGGCGGTAAAACTCCTCGCCGCCGTTTTCCTTTTTGGGAAGATATTCGCCGATGCGACGGCCGAGAATATCGTGCGGACGCATGAAATCGTATTTGTCGTTGCCGTTTTTCCAGATCAGGCAGTGGCGGTAGCTGACGCCGGTATAAAAGCGTCTGTATTCGTTTCCGAGCTTGGCTTCCAATGCCTTGATCAGCTCATCTGCCTCAGCCGTCGAGATCTCGTCTGCACTGTGGTCGAGAATGATCTTGTCATCATAGTCACCGTCGTCGGTGAGCGTTACCACGTTGCAGCGATATGCCGTTTCATCGGGCTGCATTTCAATTCCCATGCTGACCGCCTCGAGAGGGGAGCGGCCTTTGGAATAGATCTTGGGATCAAACGAGAGGATCGCCATGTTTGCCGTGTCGCTTTCGGGCACCATGCCATGGGGAACGTTGGAGACCGTTCCGACGATCGCAGACTTCGCAAGGGTATCCATCATGGGCTTGTTTGCCGCTTCCATCGGGGTTTTGTTGCCGAGTGCTTCGATTTTTTCATCCGCCATTCCGTCGGGGATCAAAACAAGGTATTTCATTGAGACTGTTGTCCTTTCCGTAATCTGATTGACAGGCTTTTGAGGTCTGTTTCGGTAATCGAATAAAATTCACCTTACATTATATCACAATATTTAGAAAAGTACAAGAGAATTTTTCGGATATTTTTGTGTTTGGGCAACTTTTTTCGGTTATTTTTTCGCGTTTTCTCAAAGAAAGTAAACTTATTGTTTCCAAAATCATTTTTTCGTTGCAAAATGCTTGAAAATATGCTAGAATATTTACAGAAATCAATTTGCGGAGGAAAACGATGCTGCAGATCGAACGTGACGACAAGGAATTGAAAAAAAACGAAGATACGGAATTTGAGGAGCTTCGAAAAGGCTCGAAAAAAATCAACAAAAAGCTGCTCCTGATCCTGGGATGTGTGGTTTTGGGACTTGCTCTGATGCTCGTGCTGATCGGCGTGCTGGATCGCGCGCTTTCGGACGATGATTTTGTCGGAGTTCCCGAGGGAACCTACGAATTTTGCACCACCTATCCGGGTGACATCATGGAATACGATGAATATCTTGCGCTTGACCGCCAGATCGACTACTGTGACATTCCGTCCGGCCTCGGCCTGACGCAGTCGATCACCGAGGAAAATCGCAAGGATTTTGACGCGAACGTGCTTTTCCTTTACGATCATCTCCAAACCATCATCGCGGGAGATGTCGCGGCATACAACGCTTGCTTCAACGACACTTTTTTTGAGGCAAACAAAAAGAAAACCTACTTTTCGCCGCAAATGCTCTACAATATGAAAATCACGTATTCCACGGCGGAAACGGCGGAAAACGGAGACAAGCTGGTGACCTACATTCTGGAATACATGATCTATCAGAACGACGGCACCTTCCGTCGTGATATTGACAGTGATGCCAGCCGACCTCAGCACGTCACGCTTCGCGTCCCCCCGAACGGTGATATCCGGATCGAAAGGATCGTCACAAAGTACGCAAAATAATCCCGCCCCAAAAAACACGGCAAGGAGATCGACAAAACGCGATCTCCTTGCTTTTTTGATTTTCAAAAGCTTTCTTTTTTGCGAAAAATTACTGCGTTTTGCAATCGGAAAAACGAGGCATACTGTTCCTGATTTCTTGAAAAGGAGCATTTCGCATGAAACGACTTTTGCTTTGTTTTTTGTGCTTTTTACAGGCTTTTGGCGCGTTTTCGCTGATGTGTGGCGCAGACTCCGCGTCTTACGGATGGTATTGCGTCCACAGAAAGGATCACGAGCAGCCGCAGGTTGGAGGAGATATTGCTTTTGTTGAGGAGCTGGACGGATACTATATCGATCGCGCTCATGCTGCGTCCGATGCCGGGGAGAAGGTGATCTATCTGACCTTTGATGCGGGATATGAAAACGGAAACGTTTCTCGCATTCTGGACGTCTTGAAGGAGGAGCGGGTGACGGCGGCCTTCTTTGTTTTGGGGCATTTGATCGAGCATGATACCGACCTGGTCATGCGAATGGCGGACGAGGGGCATTTGGTCTGCAATCACACGGTTCATCACAGGGATATGTCCTCCTTCGGCGATCCAAGCTTTTTGGAAGAACTGAGAGGGCTGGAAGAAATCTATCGGGCGCGGACAGGAAGGGAAATGCCTGCCTATTACCGTCCACCTGAGGGTAGATTCAGCCGCCAAAACCTGATTTGTGCACAAAAGAACGGATACAAAACGATTTTTTGGAGCTTTGCCTATCCCGACTGGGATAACGATCGCCAACCGGATCCCGAAAAGGCAAAAAAGATGATTTTGGAAAACGCCCACAACGGAGAGGTCATGCTCCTGCATCCGACGTCTGCAACCAATGCGGCAATTCTGGGAGACGTGATCCGATCTCTTCGTGCCGAGGGCTATCGTTTTGGAACACTGGATGAGCTGACGGCAAAGGAGCCTTGAGATGCTTCAAATCAGAAGACGTGCGTGGTATGCACGAGTGACCTCATGCCTGCTTTGCTTGTGCATGATCTTTTCTCAAGGTCTGCTTCCGGCCAAGGCCATTGAGACTTGTCACTCTGCCGCAAACGATTCCATGCGGATCGCGCTGACCTTTGACGACGGTCCGCATCCGATCCTGACGCACAGGATCTTGGATATTCTCGAAAAAAACCACGTTTTTGCCACGTTTTTCATGGTTGGAGTGAACGTGGAAAATTATCCGGAAACCGCAAGAGAGGTCATCCGAAGAGGCCATGAGGTGGGAAATCACACCTATTCCCACGGGCATCTGGATCGACTTCCGGAGCGTGCCGTGGAGTCGGAAATATGGCGTTGTGAGGACGCGCTGGAGGAGCTTTGCGAATACCGCCCGCATCTGTTTCGCCCTCCCGAGGGTGCGATCAATCCTTTTGTGGAGCGGTGCAGCGAGGAGAATGATTACACTCTGATCCTTTGGAGCCTGGACACTCGAGATTGGGAAAGCAAAAATGCCGAGCGGATCGTGGACTGTGTGCTTTCCAAGATCCGTCCGGGAGATATCATTCTGATGCATGATTATATCGGCTACAACAGCCAGACGCCACAGGCCCTGGAGATTCTTCTTCCCAAGCTGCTGGAGCGCGGATTTGAGCCTGTCACGGTCAGTCAGCTGCTCGGAGAGCAATGAAAAGGGAGAAAGCTCGATCGGCTTTCTCCCAAATGCGGTTTATTGGTTTTCGGTTTCGTTTTCGCCGACCCCATCTTCCTCATCCTCTTCGCCGCGATAGGGCTCGATCATATAGCGATCGATGATCGGATATGCCGCATATGCCGCGGTGAATGCGTTGACCGCGAGGTAATAGAAGAAGGGAAGGATCAGGGGAATCGCAATGCTCAGCGGGGTCATGGCGAAGAGTGCGAAGAGCACGACGTTGATCGCCGTGATCAGCACCATTCCCAAAAGTGCCATGATGTTGCGCTTGAAGCCGAGCACCGTGAAGATCAATGCGTTCTTCAGAATCTTGCGGATCGGAAGCTCAAAGGTGACGAGCATCAGGTAAATATAGAAGCGCATGAAGAAATAGACGATGACGAGCGCGACGATGGCAAAATAGAACAGATCCAACCAGAATGATCCACCCATCGAGCTGAAGTACATGAAATCAAAGACCAGCAGGAAGATCGCCGCAACGTCGATGATTCCCAGGAAAAAGCCTTGCTTCAGATTGCGCTTGATCGCGTAAAAATAATCCGAGAAGAGGAATACCGGCTCACCGCGCACCATGCTTCGCAGAATATAGGTTGCGCCAACGTTTTGCCAACCAAACGTGATGACCAGAAAGGCGATCGCGATTCCGATCAAAACGTAGGTCGTCGTTCCCATGTAGATCGGAATTTGGATCTGCGCGCCAAATACGTCCAAAAGTGCCACGCTGCTTGTCGTGGAGTCGATCAGATTGGCGCCGTAGATCGCGGAAAAGAGCGGATTGCCGGCAGTCGGCGTCATGTCCATGCCAAGATAGAGATAGGCTGCGAGCAGGAGCGGCAGAATCATCGGGAGCATCAAAAGATTGAGGGAGACCAGCTTCCAGAACTTTCTTCCCAACAGCTTGAAATAACGCTTCAGAGTGGGGGTGGTATCCTCCTCCACAGCGTCCGCACGGTTGTCTCTGTTAACATCAAAAAAACGGAACCAGCGGTTTTGTTTGTTTTTTTCGTTTGCCAAAATCATACTTCCTTTGCTTTTCATTCCTTTCTATTGTAGCACAGATTCGTCCGAATGTCAAGAAGATAGAAAAATTTACAGATTTCAAAAAGCGCGATTCTTTGAAAAAATATTTTTGGATCACATTGAGAATTTTTCTTGCAATCCCCGAAGTGTTATGATATAATAGAATTAATCAAAATAATTTTGAAAAAGGGAAGCTACATCATGTTAAAAATCGAGCATTATACAAAGGCTTACGGTGCAAAAAAAGCGGTGGACGATCTGTCGATCCACATTCTCCCAGGGGAGATCTACGGTTTTATCGGCCATAACGGCGCCGGAAAGACCACCACACTCAAGGCTTGTGCCGGCATTTTGCAATTCGATCAGGGAGAGATTCTTGTGGACGGTGTTTCCATCCGTCAGGATCCCTTGTCCTGCAAGCGGAATATGGCATACGTTCCCGACAATCCCGATCTTTATGAGTTTATGACCGGATGGAAATATTTGAATTTTGTTGCCGACGTTTACGGTGTTTCCGCTGCCGATCGAAGTGAACGCTTGCAGCACTTTGTTTCGATTTTCGGATTGAAGGAGGCGCTGGGACAGCCGATCTCGTCCTATTCGCACGGAATGAAGCAAAAGCTGGCTTTGATCGCCGCGCTGGTTCACAAGCCCAAGCTGATCCTTTTGGATGAGCCCTTCGTCGGCCTCGACCCTCTGGCGTCACACGAGCTGAAGCAGATCATGCGAAAGCACTGTGAGGAGGGCGGCTCGATCTTCTTTTCCACGCACGTTCTGGAGGTTGCCGAAAAGCTTTGCGACAAGGTTGCCATCATTCGCGGCGGAAGGCTTGTTGTCAGCGGAACGATGGACGAGGTGAGGGGCGACGGCTCTCTCGAGGAGGTATTCCTGGAGCTGGAGGATCGCCATGATTAAGATCCTGATCCGTGCGCGCTTTGGAGCCATGCTTGCGGCGATGACACCAAAGCGCAAAAATAAAAATGCTGCTCAAAAGAGCGGCAAGGGCACTTTGATTTTGATGCTGGTGCTCTATCTCTATCTTTTCGGTGTCTTTGCCATGATGTTTTTCTCGGCATTTTTGGGACTTTCCGTGCTTTTTTTGTCCACCGACAATGCCTGGATGTATTTCTCGATGTTCGTGATTCTGAGCTTTGCCATGATGTTTATCGGCTCGGTTTTCATGACAAAAGCCGAGATCTTTGAGGCAAAGGACAACGAGATGCTGCTTGCCATGCCGATTCGCCCGAGAGATATTCTTGCGAGCCGTATGCTCGGACTTTTGTTGTTGAATTTCGTGATGGAAGCGGTCGTCGCCGCTCCCTGCGCGTTGGTCTGGGCGCTTTTCGGAGGAGGCTCTGTTCTGTCCTGGATCGCCTTTCTTCTGACGGTCCTCGCGCTGCCGTTCTTCGGCTTGGCGGTCTCCTGCCTGATCGCTTGGGTGATCAGTCTGATCACCGCGAAGCTTCCCAAAAGTCCGTTGCTTCCCGTGGTTCTGTTCTTGGCGTTCTTTTTCGGATATTTTTATCTGATCTCCAACATGGAAACCTATTTGGCTGCGTTTGCCGAGAAAGGCGATCAGATCGCAAGCTCCATGCAAGCGATCGCGCCTCTGTATTGGTTTGGCGCGGGTATTGCAAACGCCAATTTTTGGCAGCTGGCAATCTCTCTTTTGATCTATCTTGTGCCGTTCGTTCTGGCCTGCTACGTGCTTTCCCGCACGCTGATCAAGATCCTGACGGCCAAAAAGGGCGCTCGTTACAAAAAGAAGGCATTGGAAGCCGTCACCTCGACAGGCAGTGCCTCAAGGGCACTCCTGAAAAGAGAATTGGCAAGATTGCTTTCCTCAACGACCTACATTCTCAATTCCGGCGTTTCGGCGGTATTTTTGCCGATCGCCGCAATTGCCGCGGTGGTCAAGCGTGACTCCATTCTCGCGATTTTCTCGGAAATCGGATTGAAGAGAATTGAAGATCTGCTCTGTCTTGGCTTGGTTGCTGGATTTTGTCTGATTGCCTCGATGGTGATGTTCACCTCCGCTTCGGTATCCTTGGAGGGAAAGCAGCTGTGGGTGATTCGCTCCTTGCCGGTCTCAAGCGCTGATATTTTGCGTGCGAAGCTCAAGGTGCAATACGTCATCATGGTTCCTCTCTGTGCAATATTCGGATTGGTGGTTGCGATTGCTTATGCTCCCGCACTTCCGATTGCTCTGATGCTGGTCACCGTTCCCGGACTGTATTGCGTCTGGTGCGCGAACGTCGGATTGATCTGCAATCTTTGTCATCCCGTGCTGGATTGGATCAATGAGGCACAGGCGGTCAAGCAGGGAACAGCCGTGCTTCTCACCATGCTCTTTTCCACCTTGCCCGTCTTCATTTTGGCGGTCATTGGCGGCTTGTTGGCGATTTTCAGCTATTGGCTGACTCTGATCTTCGTTCTCGGTGCCGTCATCCTCGGAATCGTTCTCACCTATCGCTATCTGATGCGCGGCGGAGTTGCGCGCTGGGATTCGCTTTGCAATTGATCCTTCGGTTCGAACTGTGAGGATTTTGTTGGATTCTTGGGAATCATTTTCAAAAAAATAAAAAAGGCTCTTGCAAATAGAAAAAAACTATGATATAATACTTTGTACTGTGCCCGCAGGGGCACGGTATTCGGTAAAAGGGAATCAAAAAAGAAAGGTACATAAACATGAATTTGAAAAAAATGCTTCCGCTGATCATGGCGATCGTCGCCGTCGTCAGCTTGGTCGGCGCAATTTTGTTGCTCTTTTTGGCAATTCCGCGCGCCGATGCGACCTATAAAAAAGTGATGGAGGGGATCATCGCATCCCTGATGATCGTTCTGTCGTTGCTCATTTTCTACTATTTGTGGGTGATCCGCGATGCAGAACCCAACTTCTTCCTCTTTGACCGCGCAAAGAAGAGAAATATTCCGGTCGAAAATCTCACTTTTGCGATCGTCAACGAAAAAATGAATTTTTATCTCACCATGGTTTGCGACTCTCCCGAGCAGCTTTGGCAAGAGGACATCCTTGAGCGTGAGCGCGTGCTCGGTTATCGCAGAGTATACCGTCCTCTTCTGGCCTACAAGATGCTCTACGATCTGGCAGACAAGAAGATCGCCGCATATTGGGAGCTGCTTCTGGGTGCCAAGGACGAAACGATTGCTTCACTCTGCAGTGCGTTGGAGCAGGCAGGGGAGCAGGAAATGGCAAAGGCATTCCGCTTTTTGATGGCAAATTACCGCGAAAAGCCCGAGAAAATCAAGGATTTCGTGGAAGGAAACAGCCGCTATATCCGCGGAAAAATGATCGGATACGTCAAAAAGAACATCGAGTTGTTTTATTGATCCATACACAAAAACACCCGTGCCTTCATCAGCACGGGTGTTTTGCTTCTGTTTCATTTTGCGGGGCGCTTTCGTTCTTGGCGGCATGGTACTGATGCGTCCAATTGACGGCTGCACGCGCAACTTGATAGAAATTGTAGAGGGAAATGATGACGTAGTTGAAGCCGGCAGGATTTTTTGCGGCGATCAAGATCCAGAGCGTCAGAGAAATGACACAATTGATCAAGCTGAAATATTGTGATTCTACGTAGCGGAATGCCGAAAGAATGGTGACGAGAACACCGAGCGTAAAACCGAGCGTATCTACGACGGGATAGGTGGCATCGTTGAAAAATCTTGAGAGTCCGAAAAATACGCCCGCCCACATCAGGAGGGTTATTCCGAGCGCCGCAAGCACACCGAGCATGCCAAGTGTTTTGAATCTGACCTTGTCACCGACCGAGTTCTTTTTCCAATGAAAAAAGGAAAAAAGCTGAACCGGACCGGAAATGATGAGCGCGGAGATCGCAGAAAAATAGACACCGTCGAGCATATAGGCAAAGGCATACAAAAATGAATTGAGTCCGCCCAGCAAAAAGGCCTTTCGGTCTGCACGCACCGAGAGAACCTGAACAAGCAACGAGATGAGTGTTGGGAGCGTTTTGAAAAAGGCCTGATGATTGATGATTGAAACGCTAACGATCATTCCCGCGACCAAAATCAACAGAAGATATTGCTTGAGAAATTCCGCAAATTTTTCTTTCAAATGCATTCGAAATATCGCCCCTTTCCAAGATGAGTCTATTATAAAATAACGGAGAGGATATTTCAAGAGCAATTCCAAGACCATTTTGGGGGAAAATGTCTTTTTTTTGTATTGCTTTCTTTCAAAAAATGTATTATAATATGAAAAAAGGATGTTTTCAGGAAAGGAGTACATGATGAAAGAGCACGTGATAAAAGCCGATCTCTCCGACGTGAGATTGACGGCAACGCTTTTTGAAACGTCATTTTTTGTGAATCCCGAAACGGCACCCATGTGGTCGATCTCCAAGCTGAAATCCTTTCATTGGCACTCCAATTATGAAATTTTTTTGATCAATCGCGGCAGTCTTTCGCTTGTCACTGAGAAGGAAACGTCGGAGGTCGAGCATTCGCTTTTGATCATTCCGCCGTTCGTGGAGCACTATACCTTTCCAAAGGAAATTGAAGGCTATGCGATGAATTTCAGTGTGGAGCCGATCCCCAAAAACTCTGCGTTGACGGTTGAGACCGTCGTGGAACGGCTTTCCGCAGGGGTTACGGTGCTGCCTCTTACCGCGGACGAAAGGTTCTATGCCGAGCACATCGCACAGTGTCTTTTGCATGAATCTCCGTTGAAGAATCTCGAGCATTTGGTTCCGCTCCTGTTTTCCGAGGTCTTTCACCGCATAAAGCCGAAGAACGAAGCTCAGGTGTCGGAGATTGGAAAGCATACGAAATATATTGATGACATTGATCTCTATATTTCTCATCATTATGGAGAAAATATCGGTCTTTCGGATCTTGCGGATGTGCTGCATCTTTGCACAAGGCAGATCACCCGCATCATTCGCAAAGAGTATGGTTGCTCACTCTCGGAGCTGGTTGCGCGCCGTCGTCTTTCCACCGCCTGCATGCTCCTCAAGCACACCGAGCTATCGGTCAACGCGGTGGCGGCAAACGTTGGATACGGAGATCATGAAACCTATTTCTATTCATTATTTAAGAAAAAATACGGCATGACGCCGACGCAATATCGTACACAGGCGCAAAAAGCGGAATCAAACGACTGACAAAAAACAAGATCAACACGAGGGTCTGCATAATTAGCGGTAAAATTATTACAACCGAATAAGCAGCCTGAACGGCAAAACACCACGGAAGAAAATCCGTGGTGTTTTGCTTTGCAAACCGTAATGTGTCAAGGCTCAATATTTGCATCGCAGGAAACAAAGAATAAGCTTGGCGAAAAAGTATTTTTATTTTCGAAAAGGTCTGGACTTTCTCTCTCTTCTGTGGTATTGTTGTGTGCTGACAGGAGGTACAAAGATTATGGATATCATTAACCAACTATGGTACGGAAACATATCGCCCTTCGAGCAATGCACTCGTGGTGACAAACGGCTGAAAGAACTCTTGAAGCTGGTTGCCCGGAACCGTGAGGAACTGGACGGCACACTTACAGAGAAGCAGAAGGAAACGCTTGAAAAATTCGAGGATTGCATGAACGAGATGCACAGCATCACCGAGCGCGATGCTTTCTCCTCCGGCTTCCGACTCGGAGTGCAGTTGATGGCTGAAGCCTTCCTTCTGCCATTGGGTGAGGACGAACAGTAGCAATCTAATCACACATCAGGCATCGGTGAAATATCCGATGCCCTTTCTGTTCAGCCCAAAGAATATCATTATTCATTATAAATCAACGATAATCTGTGATGCTCCGTTGACAAATTACAAAAAAAGTAGTATAATAAAGCCAACAATCGTTTCTTTTTGTCGGAGGATTATTAAATGTCAAACGAAGCTGAAAGATGGTATTCACTTAAAGAGATTATGGAGCATCTCGGCGTTAGCCGTGATACTGTTTTAATTTGGATTGCAAAGCGCGGTATGCCTGCATCTAAGGTAGGGCGCCTTTGGAAATTCAAAGTTTCCGAGGTTGATGCTTGGGTGAAATCAGGCGGTGCTGCCGAGTAACTTTTAAAAAATATTGAACGGAGGTGACTATGATGACAGAAAAGAATAATTTCGATGCATTAGAGGAAGCAGTTCGTAAAAACGGCGAAACAATGGAACGACTCCAAGAAAGCATAAGACCTGCATTGGAAAAGCAAGAAGAGCTTAGAAGCATTGTTGAATCAGCGACGGTGGTAATGCCTACTGTTGCAGTTCAGCCATCTATAGTCACAGCTTTGACTCAAGTAGCGAACAATAATGCCTTGAATAATTATAGAGAATCTATGCTGTCGGGGGCAGTATCTGCATTAACCAAATTTGCTGTATGGACCGCTAATTTTCAAATCAATCCAGCAATATATTCTGTTGCTCAAATGATAGGCGAAGCCTCGGCTTCTTTATACAACTCGATGCATACTGTTATTGAGGGGTGTACAGCTGCACTACAAGCTTATGTGAATTCGCCTTTTGTGCAGTGGATTAGCAGTTTTGATTTCACCCCATTAAGAACAATACTTGAAGATCTCAATTTTGATAGTGATGTTTTAAAACGCTATCGTGAATTGAACGAAAGATATCTTCAGGTAATGTACGAATCAAAATGGTTTCCCTATGCAGGGTGGGCTGTTGATATAAAGCTTTTCGCTGAGGTCAATGAGATTATCGCCACAAGTAGAGGTGCAAGTCAGAGACGCGAAAAGCGTATTGATAGTGTAATTATGTCTTATTACACCACCAAAGAAATAGAAAACATAAAGCGAGGATGGAGAAATTCCGATTTAGAGCCACACATAAAAAAGATATTAGGACAAGCTATTGAAGCCCACCTGCGCGGAGAATATGCATTGACGATTACATGCTTGGCTACAATGTGGGAAGGCTTAATCCACAAAAAAGCAAATGTGGTCGGCAGGCAGGGATCCAAAAAGACCAAAGAAGACTTTGGAAAGTTATTAAACGAAAATGACTTTGAACCTATTTTCGGAGAGTATTACGACAAACTTATTATGAGTCAATGCGATACTCCCGAAGAAGTCATTGAAGGAGTACCTAATAGAAACGGCATTTCTCATAGTAAGTATAAGAGGTATCCAAATAAAAAAGCTTCGCTTAATGCTATTCTGTTGACAGATTTTATTATTGGATTGAACCCATTACCTATTGAAGACAAAAATCTACTCTAAAAATACTGAATTAAAATAAGCAAGGAGAATGATTATGAAAACTTACAGCGAACTTTGTTTTTTTGGTACTGAAAACCAGATATTGAAATTCAAAAAAGATATTCCCAAATACGTAACGTCAGACTGGCGCTACAAGATTGATAAAAATGCTATTACTGAATATTTAACCTTTACCTATGTGGGTGAAAATGAAGAAAATGCTATGGTATGTATTTGCGATTCCAAATACAACGGAGAACCCTGTTATCGAATAGTAAATATCGTGCCAATAAACACCGACGAGCTTAGTATGGAACAGTATAATCATCTTGTTAAATTGTTTTATGAGGACATCGTTGTAAAATATAAGGATTTTCATCAAGATATTAGAATCGAGGGTCCAACATCTGATGTTTTTGATCCTTGTGATGTGATATCAGAAACAGCATTAAAAAAGCTCAAATCATTTTGCAATATGGCAAATAAATCTACCGGATCCTCACATCCTTGTGATCAGCAACGTTGGTTTGAATTTATATGTCAAACTATTGATGACGACAGAATTTTTGATTACGATACTTTGGCTAACTTTTTACAAGACGAAACATTTTGGGGTTCAAAAAAGGATGCTGGAGTCGGTGTAATGGGGCAATTTGCATGGTCGCCCGATAAAGCTTATGAATTAGCCGCAGAGTACGAAGCGGCGTGCAATATTTTAAAATATTACAAAGAAACAAGAGGTTGATAATTATGCAATGGTGGGAGTATGCGCTTGAAGCGCTTGGAATAATAAGTACCGTTATATCTGTTATTGCGGCAATTAAATCAGTAAAATATTACAAGAAGAACAAACATCTCACATTGCTTGTCAATGCAAACAATGCTCTATTGGAAATGCAGAAAATATCTTATACCATGGTAGAGGTTTTAAGACTATCGAACACTAATATTTCGCGTGGCAAAAGCATAGCAAATACCGTTGCCAATAAAGGGACAGAAATATCAGATTCTATTCAGAAGATTAAAAACCATGTGTCGTTAGAAGAAGCGTGTTATATTCAAAATATTTTGAAACGAGCTGATTTTGATTGTCAAACCTTTATCAACACATTTATTAGCGGGGAAATAATTGAAAGAATAGACGGAAAAGAATTTTTCAAACACGATCAAAATTTCGAGTTGTGTCAAGAAAGATTTAATGATGTTTTTCAGTATTTAAAAGAGCGTGTAGAAGAACACGAAACAAAACTTACATAAGTTTTTGTAGTATGAAATGAAGATGTACCCAATACAAGGGAGTTGCATATGGATAATAAAAGCATTCAAATATACGTTGCCCTAAAACACATGGGTAACGTCACAAAAAAAGTAAAAGAATACCCGTTCTTGCTCGGCAAGACGCCGCGCACCTTTCGCGAGCTGATCGAAGAATCGGTGAAATCTTGCATCTCAGCATATAAGGCACGCGCAAACAATGCGAAAAATCCCACGCCGCTTACGGACGAGCAGTATGACGGGATGCGCGAGATAGGAAAATTTGCGTTTGGCGTGCATTACAACGAAAACGAGACAGACGAGGCAAAAGCCATCCAAACAGCAATTGATGCGGTGACGGATGGGCTCGTGCGCGTGTTCAAGAGTAACGACGAAATTACAGATCTCGACGCCGAGATCGAAATATCCGAAGGCGATGTCTTTACGTTCGTAAGACTCACAATGCTTTCGGGCAGAATGTGGTAAAGGAGGATGCAGAATGGCAGATAAACACGAAGATGCTGCGAGAAAGAAAGCACTTGCCGCTAAATATGCAGATATCGCACGCAAGCGCGAGGAAACGCTAAAAGAGCGCTTGAGCAATGCCCAGTATGATTTTTTCAGAAACCAAGGGCATTCCGTGGATCAAACAATATATTCCGATCTTGTTACGGCAATGAGAAATCCGAGCACCGTTCCCTCGGAATACGTATCGAAGAAATTGGGATGGCTTTTTGACTTGGCAATTCCAATCCGCGAAAAGGATGTTATTCTATATTTTGCGGATAGGCTTCAAGAATACCCTTATTCGGATTCTTACGGCAGAAGATCGTTCAGAGCCAAAGGCAACGGCGCATACGCATCTAAACTCGCGTATATTATTCGTCAATACGGCTCCTCGTATATGAATCTGATCGATGAACCTATTGAAAAGGTTTTGAATAGAGAGCTTCCCGAAGAAGCCCAAGCTTTCCTTGACGAATATGCTTGGCGCGGATGCGGATACACGGGTTGGCAGGTAGCATACGCGCTTGACCATCACAATAGCAAGGTGGAAGAAGCAGTTCGTCGCATTCTGACCGAAGAAAACGGTTCGGGGATGATGACAAACGAGCTTGTGCGCGGTGTTCTTTTCAGCCACAGAGCTGATTTTCACGAGCTTCTCGGCAAGTTGCTTCTTGCTGCACGACTTCAAGAGGGACTCC
>JAZSJS010000005.1:0-8715 GCA_045534435.1 Eubacteriales bacterium | reverse complement strand
TCTGGGAGTTTTTCCGTCTGTATAAACAACATACTTTGCTGCTTTTTTGTTTGTTTCGGAGGTAATGAAAATATCATTCAAAATCTTCTCATCAGTGTTCCTTGCTCGGTCTCCAAGTATTTTCGCGCTTCTGACAGAGTTGTCACAAGGCAACATTAGAATAACAAACGGCTCATCCTTAATGAGGCTCAAAAAAGTAGCTGCTTGGGTTTTGTCGGTATATACGCTTTGACCACCACCAAATTCAATAACAGCATTTGTATGTTGTTCAAGTAGAGTTTGTACCGCAAAGAGTTCAAATGGTTTTTGATAGTCATGCCATCCGACAATCCCGCCCTTGGAGTATGCTTTTTTCAGGAGTTTTTTTGAGAAGTCAGTTAGGGCATAAATTTCTTCACGCAATTCATCCATATCAATATGCTTTTTTTCTGTTCTGCGAGCAACTTCGGGTGCAACAGTTGATTTTCCGACACCAATAGGCCCAATAATTATAATATTATCATTCATTTATAACGACCTCTTCGTCAAATTCTTATTTATCGTTCTGTTTTATCGCGCAAGTTTCGCCTTTGTATTACAAAGGCTTCGGGCAAAGCCCATACCCCCTAAAGCTGTACGAACGCTTCAATAGGCTCCCTCCGGGAGGGAGCTGTCACCGAAGGTGACTGAGGGAGAGTGCGTTACAAGAAAGCTAGTACAAGTCTAAAGTTACGCAGGCTCCTTCCGTCACGGCTACGCCGTGCCACCTCCCTCTCGGAGGGAGGCCTTCCGTTAGTCCTATTATACTACAAATCGGCAGAGAAAACAAGTTCTCTGCCGAAATTTTGTGCTTACGAATTCTCCGATAAGAATATCACGCCAATCGAGACAGCCTTTTTTATGAAATGCTCCGATGCTTATTCTCTTTCCAGCTTGAGCTTTTCGATCAGCGTTTGGGCGGCCTTGTCCATATAGTCGTTCTCCATCAGCTCGATCATGCCGCGGTCAACGAGCGCGGAGAGCTTGGGATCCATGGGGATGCGCGCGAGCAGATCGTAGCCGAATTTGCCGGCGACCTCCTCGATGTGGCTTTCTCCGAAAACCTTGATCTCCTTGCCGCAATCGGGGCACGTGACGTAGCTCATATTCTCCACAAGTCCAAGCACCGGGATCTTCATCATGTCCGCCATGTTCGCAGCCTTGCTGACGATCATGGAAACCAGATCCTGCGGGCTGGAGACGATGACGATGCCGTCGAGCGGCAGAGACTGGAACACGGTGAGCGGAACGTCACCCGTGCCGGGAGGACAGTCGACAAGCAGCACATCGGCATTCCAGATCGTATCCTTCCAGAACTGCTGAACCGTGCCCGCGATGATCGCGCCGCGCCAGACGACCGGCTTGGTCTCGTCACCGAGCAGCAGGTTGACCGACATCATGTCGATTCCCGTGGTGGACGAGGGCGGGATCATACCGTTATCGTCTCCGTAGACCTCCACGTTTTTCATACCGAACGCCTTGGGAATCGAGGGACCCGTAATATCCGCATCCAAAATACCCACCTTGAAGCCCTCTCTCTGAAGAAGGACCGCGAGCATGGAGGTGACGAGCGATTTTCCGACGCCGCCCTTTCCGCTGACGACACCGACAATGTGCTTGACCTCACTCAGTGCATTGGCGGGGACAAGCAGGCTTTCTTCTTTTCTCGACGAGCAGTTGGACGAGCAGGTCGAGCAATTATGCGTACATTCCGACATCTTTGTTTTCCTTTCTGTTCACATAAAGCTTTTAACTATATTATTATACACCCGAAGCAGGACGATTTCAAGTGGTTCGATCAATTTTTCACATTTTTTCTTTTTCCGGGATCTCGACGTAAGATTGATGCCACCTCTCCTGAAAATGCACCGCCGCCTCGATCTCCTCCTTCGTATAGGACTGCCCCACGGGTGCGCCCACCAGCTTGTCCTCCACGTCATCGGTTCGAAAAACCGCTCCGATGATCTGTGCGTCGTATTCCTTGACCGGCTCGGAAACACCCAAAAGATAGATGTCCAGCTCCTCCGCGTCCCCGCCAAGCACACCGGGAATATAGCCGTAGTTGATGGGGTAGATCAGGTCGTATTTCTGCTTGTGATGCACGTATCCCACGGGACGGTCGATCTCGATATGCACGGTCTTGCCGAGATAGCGGGAGATCAGCTCACGGCGCTCACGTTCGGTCAGATAAGGCTGCTTCATTCGGCTCTCCTTTGAAAATCATTTGCTTGCAGTTATTATACTATACCCCGCAAAAAAAGTCAATCGAAATCCGATTTTTTCATCAAAAATCAAAATGAGCGAAAAAAACGCAAAAAAATACAGATAAGAAGCAATTTTTTACTTGCTTTTTTGAGATTTTGGGGTATAATATATAATGTTAGATTATGGCTTGCGGAAAAAGCTTCGCTTTTCTCCCTGCGCCAAACATATTTTGGAGGATAAGAAAATGAACAAAAAGCTTGAAAAAATCGCCGGCTTCGACGGTGTCAAGGGTCCCGTTCTGACCATCGTCATGGACGGTGTCGGACTCGCCCCCGATACGGTATCCAACGCAGTTGCGGGTGCCTACACCCCCAATCTCGATGCCCTGATGGCAAACTATCCCACGGTCTCGCTCAAGGCACACGGAACCGCAGTCGGACTTCCCTCCGACGACGACATGGGCAACAGTGAGGTCGGTCACAACGCGCTGGGCGCAGGACAGGTCTTTGCTCAGGGTGCAAAGCTGGTTTCCAACTCGATCGAGAGCGGCAAGATGTTTGCCTCCGCCACCTGGCAGGAGCTGATCGCCAACGTCAAGGCGAATGCATCCACCCTTCATTTCCTCGGCCTCTTTTCCGACGGAAACGTGCACTCTCACATCGATCACCTGAAGGCGATGCTCAAGCAGGCAAAGGCAGAGGGCGTTTCCCGCGTTCGCGTGCACATCCTTCTGGACGGACGCGACGTCGGAGAGACCTCCGCACTTGATTATATCAATCCCTTTGAGGATTTCCTTGGTGAGCTTCGCTCCGAGAGCTTTGACGTCAAGATCGCGTCGGGCGGCGGACGCATGACCATCACCATGGACCGCTATGAGGCGAACTGGGCAATGGTCGAGGCAGGCTGGAAAACGCACGTGCTCGGCGAGGGCAGACAGTTTGCAAGCGCCGCCGAGGCAGTGCAGGCTTACCGCGACGAGCTCAAGGTCATCGACCAGGACCTCCCCGCCTTCGTCATCGGCGAGAACGGCAAGGCAGTTGGCACGGTTGAGGACGGCGACAGCGTGATCTTCTTCAACTTCCGCGGTGACCGCTCGATCGAGATCTCCAAGACCTTCGACGCTCCCGAGGGCGCGTTCGACAAGTTTGATCGCGTTCGCGTTCCCAAGGTTGTTTATGCCGGCATGCTGGAATACGACGGCGACCTGCACATCCCCAACAAATATCTCGTTTCTCCTCCCGAGATCACCAACACCATGAGCGAATACATGGCAAGCACCGGTATTCCCGTATTGGCGATCTCCGAGACGCAAAAATACGGCCACGTGACCTATTTCTGGAACGGCAACAAGTCCGGAAAGTTTGACGAGGAGCTTGAGACCTATATCGAGATCCCCTCCGACGTCGTTCCCTTCGAGCAGCGTCCCTGGATGAAGTGTGCCGAGATCACCGACAAGCTCATCGAGGCGCTTCAGAGCGGAAAATACAAGTATCTGCGCGTCAACTTCCCCAACGGTGACATGGTCGGACACACCGGCTCGCTCGCCGCAACCCGTTGCTCGATGGAGGCGCTTGACCTCCAGCTCGGCAGAATCCTGCCCGTCGTCGACGCATTGGGCGGCGTGGCACTGATCACCGCCGACCACGGCAACGCAGACGAAATGTATGAAATGGACAAGAAGACCGGCATGCCCAAAGCAGACAAGAACGGCAACTACAAGTCCAAGACCAGCCACACCCTCAACCCTGTTCCCTGCATCATCTATGACAACACCGATGCAAAGAACCGCTACACGGTCAAGACGGACGGCAGCTACGGTCTTTCCAACGTCGCCGCAACCACCGTCAATCTGCTTGGCTACAAGGCTCCCGAGATGTGGGATGCCTCCATCATTGAGGTAAAATAAGAAAGGCAGAGCCTTACGATGCAATACAAAACAGAACTGCACGCGCACACAAGTGAGGTCAGCCCCTGTGCTGACTTCACTGCCCCCGAGCTTGCCGAGCTTTATATCGCCGCGGGCTACACCACCCTCGTTCTGACCAATCACTTCAACAGCAAGATCATCAAGCCCATGGGGGCGGATTGGGAACGGAAGATCGACTATTTCGCGGCTCCCTACCGTCACATGAAAGAATACGCCAAGGGAAGGCTGAACGTCCTTCTCGGCTGCGAGCTTTTTCTGGACGAAAGCGCGGATGAATATCTGCACCTCGGAAGAAACGACTATCTGCTCTACGGCCCCGTCGAGGAATTTCTGCGTGCCAATCCCGATCTGCAAAAGAGAAAGCTGAAGGAGCTCCTCCCCCTCGCGCACGAGAGCGGAGTGACGGTCATTCAAGCGCATCCCTTCCGCAGCGGCACGCAGATCGTCAACCCCGATCGCGTGGACGGCTACGAGGTCTTCAACGCACATCCCAAGCAGAACTCCCGCAATCATCAGGCGCTCGCCTGGGCAAGACTGCACGGAAAGATCATGACGTCGGGCAGTGATTTCCATCATCCCTACTCGGTGGCGGCGGGCGGCATTCTGACCGATTCTCCCGTGAACGACAGCCTTCAGCTGACAGAGATCCTCCGCTCGGGTGACTATACCCTGCTCTGCGGCGGTCCGGCAGCCGAGCGCGACGGCATGAGTGATATGCCCGCAACACACAAATAAGCCACGGAGGAGCATCTTGCTATGGAATACAAAACAGAATTACATTCACACAGCACAGAGATCAGCCGTTGCGCGAAAATCAACGTCAGAGACTCCGCAGATCAATATATCGCGGCGGGCTACACCACCGTGGTGCTGACCAATCACTACTGCGACTACGGCTTTGACATCACCCGCCCCTGGGAGGATGCCATCAAGCGCTTTCTCGATCCCATTCACGAAATGCAGGCTTACGCGGGCGACCGTCTGACGGTGCTCCCGGGTGCCGAGGTGCGCAACTATGAATCGATCAACGACTATCTGATCCTCGGTGCGACCGAAGACTTTTTCAAGGAAAATCGCTATCTCTTCCGTCAGCCGCTGAGAGTGATCTCGAGACTCGTGCGCGAGAGTGGCGCGCTCTTCATTCAAGCGCATCCCTTCCGCGACGGAATGCAGATCACCACACCCTCACTTCTGGACGGGATCGAGATCTTCAACGGTGCGTCCGGTCATCAGTCGCGCAATCAATTTGCAAATGCGTGGGCGAAGGATTACGGCATGATCCGCACGTCGGGAAGCGATTATCACGCGATATCCGATTCGATCAGCGGCGGAATCCTCACCGACACGCCGATCCGAACCCCGGAGGACATCCGACAAACGCTCCGCTCCGGCAACTACCGCCTGGTCTGTGAGGGTCCCGCCGCCAAGCGCGACGGTATGCAGACCATGTCTGCCAAGGAATAAACAATCAAGGAGATCACTTTGATGGAATATACCATGGAATCATTGGCACAGGCCTGTGCCGAATGTCAAAAATGTGCCTTGGGTGCCACCCGAACCAAGAGCGTTTTCGGCACGGGGAATCCCCATGCCGATCTCATGTTCGTCGGTGAAGCACCGGGCGAGCAGGAGGATCTGTCCGGCATTCCCTTCGTGGGACGTGCGGGCCAGCTTCTGGATAAATTTCTCTATGCGGTGGATATCGACCGCAAGGACGTTTACATCGCCAACATTCTCAAGTGCCGACCTCCCAAGAACCGCGATTCCCTTCCCGAGGAGGAGGATGCCTGCATCGGATATTTGCGCGAGCAGGTGCGTCTGATCCGTCCGAAGATCATCGTATGTCTGGGAAGGATCGCCGCCATGCGCCTGATCAAACCTGATTTCAAGATCACCAAGGAGCACGGTACATGGTTTGAAAAGGGCGATTTTTCCATGACGGCGGTCTATCACCCCGCCGCACTTCTGCGCGATCCTCGCAAAAAAGAGGAAATGCTGGAGGATATGAAAAGGATCCGCGAGAAGCTTTATGAAACGGAGCGCGATGCCCAATGATGAATTTCTATTCGCTTCTCACGATGATTCTTACACTGCTTCTTCTGATGATCTGCGGCTATATCTCGCGCAAGGCAGGTATCATCGACGCAGTCTCCTCCAAAAATCTTTCGCGCCTGATCCTCACGGTCGGACAGCCGATGATGATCATCGCCGCATTGGCAAACGCCGACTTCAGCCGTGAAAATCTGACGGTTGCGTGGCAGGTAACCCTGATCTCGCTCGTCGTCCATCTCTTGATGGCTGCGGTGTCCTATCTGATCTGCAAGCCGATGAAAAAAAGTGACGAAAACAAGATCTTTGAATGCTCCCTGGTCTTCGCCAACTGCGGATTTCTCGGCTTTCCCATTCTGGATTCGATCCTGGGTGACGGCAGGGGCAGCTTCATGGGCGCGTTTTACGTCATCGGCTACCACCTCTTCCTTTGGACGTGGGGCATCGCCATTCTCGCGCGCAACAGAGACGACATCCGCATGACACCCAAAAAAGCCATTCTCAATTTCGGAACGGTGCCCTGCATGATCGGACTCGTGCTCTATCTGCTCAAGGGAATCGGCTTCGTGCTTCCCGACTTTTTCGGAAAGACCTTCAACTATCTCGGAAACCTCTGCACACCGATCTCGGTGCTGATCACGGGCGCGCTGCTCGCCACGATCTCGCTCCCGAAAATGCTGTGCAGCGCAAAGCTTTATCTTCATTCCTTCATCAAGCTGATCGTCTTCCCTCTCGCCGCCGCGCTTCTCGCAAGGCTCTGCGGTTTGGGAGAGACCTACATCCTTCTGATCACCGCCATGGTGGGACTCCCGAGTGCTGCCAGCGTGACCATGTTCGCAGAGGTGCATAACGTCGAGCCGGGCTATGCCTCGCAGACCGTGGGACTGACCTCGGTGCTCTCCACCGCGACCCTCCCCCTCGTCATGCTCTTCGCACAGTGGATCGCGTCGGTTTGAATAAATATAGGATTCCCTTCCCCCATCCTTTAAGATAACGTCTGTAAACTTCAAAAAAGAACAAGGAGAACATGACGATGCCAAGCATTTTTATCAAAGACGATGCTCGTCTTCGTGCTGAAAAAGGAATACGGTATGATTTTTTGGCACCCGACGGCAGTGAAAGTCGAGAGGCTGCTGAAATCATCGCTGCACGCAACATGGAATTTTGTAAGGGCATTCCTTCCGGCGACGATTATATGGATATGAAAATGGCAGTTGAAGCACTGTCGGGCGGCACAAACACGGTGATTCTGGATGACCGCGGCTTGCCATCGGTGATGGTGTTGATCCCAAAAATGAACTCTGCAGATCTGTCCAACGGTCTGAAAAGCCGAACCCATCCCGCCTTCATTGTAAATGGCGTGGAGCACGATACCGTGGCGGTTGGTAAGTATATCAGTATTGTGAAAGACGGGCGCGCCTACAGCCTGCCGATGAAGAATCCGAAAGAGGGCGCAGTTGCAGATTTTGATAAAACCGCCGCCTTCTGTACCGATAAGGGAAAGGGATGGAATATGATTCCCTATGCCTTATGGGGTGCATTGGCACTATGGACCAAGAAAAACGGAACGATGCCGGAGGGGAATAGCAACTACGGTCAGTACAACGACAATTCTTCCGGCAAGGGCATACCGGCTTTTATTGCGAAAAACTATGAAAACGGCACTCAGGCTACGGGTGCCACGCTCACCGGCTCCGGCCCCATCACTTGGTTCCACAACCACCGCCTCGACGGGATTGCGGACCTGTGCGGCAATTTTTACGAGTGGTGTTCCGGATTTCGTTGGTACAAGAACGAGTTGCAGCTAATCGAAAATGCCAATGTGATGCTCCCCGGCTGCGATACCTCTCGTGAATCGTCCTTGTGGCGCGCCATTCTGCCCGACGGCACTCTGACCACCCCCGGTAACCCGGACTCTCTAAAGTTAGACTATGTGGACGGATGCTGGAAGCTGTGCCGTACCGTCACCGACAAAAGCGGAGAAAAGCATACCGGTATCATGCGCCAGATGGGGCTTGCGGACGGCTTGACGGAATTTCCCCAGATCCTGATTGAACTTGGACTATGTCCGGAACGGCAGCTCACAGGCTCTCATTACGGCAACGACGTAATCGGCGGGCCGGATCCCGGTCTTGAGTCTATTCCCTGTCGGGGCGGTAATTACTATGATTACGTTTTCACGTGTGCGGGTATGTTCCGCTCCAGTTTCTGGTATGGCAGAGATATCGTTGGAATCAGTTCCCGTCTCGCCTATTACAAGATCTAAATTCTCTTTCCCCAAGAACAGAAATCGCAAGGCTCCCCTTGGGAGGAGCTGGCGCCGTAGGGGTTCCCCGAAGTGAGCTTGCGAGCTTTGGGGGGCCCCGTAACGCGACTGAAAGGTGGAATAAATATCCACCCGCATAGCGGGTGGTATTTCCGTTTCGGGCATAGCCCTATCCACTACTGGCTACGCACAAGTGCGTTTAAGATTGGCCTGCCAGCCATAAGTCGGATCGTAGCCATGTCGTTCTGTG
>JAZSJS010000072.1:0-23624 GCA_045534435.1 Eubacteriales bacterium | reverse complement strand
CTGCCGAGTTCCTGGTCTGCAAACGGGTGTTCCTTTACATATCTGGCAGCTGCAAGCGTGTCCTTGAGATCGCCGAGCTGGGTTATTGATGTGAAATGTCTCATATTGTCAATTCGTTCCAGGCATTTACAAATGATTCAGCTGTTTCCCTGCTTATGGTCAGCGAAGGGAGCAGGCGGGTTACCTGAGCCCCGGCTGCTCCTGTGAAGAAGTGCTTCTCAAAAAGCAGCCTGTCCCGGAGACCGATGTACCCGTCTTTCAGCTCAAGGCCAATCATAAGTCCTTTGCCTCTGTATTCCTTCAGTGTCTGATGCTCTTTGAATGCTCTTTCAAAATATTCTCCGATTATTGCAGCATTCTCGATAAGATGCTCGTTCTCAATTATATCTAGAACAGCCAATGCTGCAGTGCATGCCAGATGATTTCCTCCGAAAGTTGTGCCGAGCATTCCGAGATCATGGCAGTGTTCTGCCTGGCAAGCTCGATCACCGACCTCAAGGAGAGACTTTCCCGCATCGTTGTGGCGTATACCTATGATGAAAAGCCCGTGACCGCGGGACAGCTGGGAGCGGTCGGTGCGATGGCGGCGCTTCTGAAGGATGCGCTCAAGCCCAATCTCGTGCAGACGCTTGAAGGTACGCCCGCATTTGTACACGGCGGCCCCTTTGCGAATATCGCGCACGGCTGTAACTCTGTGATCGCAACGCGCATGGCGATGAAGCTGGGTGATTATGCCGTCACCGAGGCCGGCTTCGGTGCCGATCTCGGAGCCGAAAAATTCCTGGACATCAAGTGCCGCATGGCGGGACTCACTCCCTCTGCGGTGGTTGTCGTTGCAACGGTCCGCGCGCTCAAAATGCACGGCGGTGTTGCAAAAACCGAGCTGAATCATGAAAATCTGGAGGCGCTCGTCAAGGGACTTCCGAACCTGCTCCGTCACGTTTCCAACGTGCGCAACGTATACAAGCTTCCCTGTGTGGTTGCGGTCAACCGTTTCCCGACCGACACCGACGCCGAGATCGAGCAGATCATCCGCGAGTGCCGCAAGCTGGGCGTGAACGTGGTGCTTTCCAACGTCTGGGCAGAAGGCGGAAAGGGCGGCGAGGCGCTTGCCCGCGAGGTGGTACGTCTTTGCGAGGAGGAGAAGGGTGACTTCACCTATTCCTATGAGCTCGACGGTACGATCGAGGATAAGATCGAGGCGATCGTCAAGAAGATCTACGGCGGTGACGGGGTATCCTTCCTGCCTGCGGCAAAGAAGCAGATCGCACAGCTGACCGCACTTGGATTTGATAAGTGCCCCGTATGCATGGCAAAAACGCAATACAGCTTCTCGGATGACGCGACCAAGCTCGGTGCGCCCGAGGGCTTCACCGTCACGGTCCGCAACGTCAAGGTCAGCGCAGGTGCCGGCTTTGTCGTGGCTTTGACGGGAGACATCATGACCATGCCGGGTCTTCCCAAGGTTCCCGCCGCAGAACGCATCGACGTGGACGAAAACGGAAAGATCTCCGGACTGTTCTGAGAAACGAAATACAACCGATCCGCGGGGTGTCTTTTTCAAAGGCACCCCCGTAGATTTTTTGGGCAAGAAAACGATTGCTTTCGAGGTCGCTTTGGCAAGGATTCCAAATGCGGCTTTTTTGTATGCGAGGACGTCTTGGTGTATATGATATAATCAAGAAGTTTTCTTTTTGCGTTTGTTTTTGAAGAAAACCTTGGTTCTTGTCGTAATTTGCGGAAAATTTATTGTTTTTGTTGACAAAGAGTTATTATTATGTTATAATAATATGAATTATTATGCTTTGATTACTATCCGAAATTTGATGAGGAGAAGATTTATGTCTAATTCAAAGAACAAGAACGCAACAGAGCAGGTTGAAAAAATCGGCAGAGAGATTCCGGAGACGATTCCCGAAAAGCTCCCGAATGACGTCAAGAGATTGCGTTCGGAGGTGAAAAAATATAAAAAGCTCAATGCCAAGCTGATTGCCGAAAACGAGGAGCTGAGAACCAGGCTTGCCTTGGTGGAGGAGCAGTATTATACGGTGCAGAACTCGGAATTCTGGAAGATCACCAAGCCCTTCCGTTGGGCTTTGGACGGCTTCAAGCGCATGATGCGAAAGACGCGGGTGACGAATGCCATCTATCGCGGTCTGGCGTGCCTGAAGGATAACGGTGTTCGCTATACGATCCGTCGCGTGCGTGCAAAGATGTCGCACAAGGGAGCGGCAAAGCGTCCTCTTTACACCAAGGAGGAGCTGGAGGCGCAGAAGCTCGTCACCTTCTCCAAGGAGGTCAAGTTCAGCATTCTGGTGCCGCTGTACAACACGCCCGAGAAGTATCTCAAGGAGATGGTTCAGTCGGTTCTCGATCAGACGTATGCGAATTGGGAGCTCTGTCTGGCAGACGGAAGCGATGAGAATCACAAGCACGTCGGTCAGCTTGCCTCCAGAATGGCGGCCGGCGACAGTCGCATTCTCTATCGCAAGCTTGAGAAAAACCTCGGTATCTCGGGCAATACGAACGCTTGCATCGACATGGCGAGCGGAGATTTTATCGCGTTGTTTGATCACGACGATATCTTACATCCCGCCGCACTGTTTGAGATGATGACGGCGATCTGTGAGAAGGACGCAGATTTTGTCTATACGGACGAGAACACCTTCCACAAGAAGATCGACAAGGCATACTGCCCGCATCACAAGCCCGATTTCTCCCCCGATCTGCTCAGAAGCTATAACTATATTTGTCATTTCACAGCCTTTTCCAGAGAGCTTTTGGAGCGAGTTGGCGGATTCCGTCCCGAATTTGACGGAAGCCAGGATTACGACATGATCCTGCGCTTGACGGAGCAGGCGAAGAATATCGTTCACATTCCGAAGATCCTGTATTTCTGGCGCTCGCATCCCGGCTCTGTGGCTGCAAGCATCTCGGCAAAGCCTTATACGATCATTTCCGCAAAGAAGGCCTTGTCGGAGCATCTGAAGAGAGTGGGGCTGGAGGGCACGGTGACCGACTCCCGCGTACCCTCGACCTATCGGATCCGCTATCGCTTGACCGACGAGCCGCTGATCTCGATCATCATTCCCAACATGGATCACGTGCAGGTTTTGAAAAAGTGCATCGATTCCGTCGAAAAGCTTTCCACATACCGCAATTTTGAGATCCTGATCGTGGAGAACAACAGCAAGAAGCAGACGACCTTCCATTATTACGAGACCGTTTGCCGTCAGTATTCCAACATCAGGCTGATCAAGTGGCCGAATGAATTCAACTATTCCAAGATCAACAACTTTGCGGCAAAGCATGCCAAGGGAGATTATCTGCTCTTCTTGAACAACGACATTGAGATCATCACTCCCAATTGGCTGGAGGAGATGCTGATGTTCAATCAGCGCGAGGACGTTGGTGCGACCGGCGTGATGTTGTATTATCCCGATAATACAGTGCAACACGCGGGCGTGATCATGGGAATCGGCGGCATTGCGGGACATTCTCACAAATACTACAACAGAAATGCTTACGGATATATGTCTCGCATGAGTCTGGCGCAAAATCTGAGCGCGGTGACGGCAGCCTGCATGATGGTGAGAGCCTCTCTCTTCCATGAATTGGAGGGCTTTGACGAAACCTTGCAGGTTGCGTTCAACGACGTGGATCTGTGCATGAAGATCCGACGCGCCGGCTATTTGATCGTGTTTACGCCCTATGCGGAGGCATATCATTACGAATCCAAGAGTCGCGGGGCAGAGGATACGCCCGAAAAGCAAAGGCGCTTTGCCCGTGAGATCAAGCGCTTCCGCGAGAAGTGGGATGACGTCCTGGAGGCGGGAGATCCCTATTACAATCCCAATCTTTCGCTTGAGTTTGAGGATTTCCGATTGAAATGATCTGAATGATCCGAACGAAGAGAAGGACCCAAAGATGATGAAAGGGGCATTTGGTATATGAGCTTACAGATGGAAAAGGGAAGCATGAGCAGGCGGATCACCGCTTTGGCGATCTTCTATGCGGTGGCTGTGGCGGTCTTGGCGGTCGTCTCGCTTGCCATGAAGATCTCGGCGCTGCCGGTGCTTGTGTCTTTGATGCTTTTCGCTGCTTCCGTGGCGGTTTTGGTGGTTTACGGCCGTGCCGTGCAGAGCCGCACCTTTGGCACAAAGGGCGTGATGGTTGGACTTTTGTTCGGCATCCTCTCGGCGATTTTCGCCTCATTTGCCACAGTGGAGCTTTATCAGGCATACGCGTTCGGACGCATCGCGCCGTCGGAGCTGTTTGAGCCGGACGGATTGCTTCGGAGCTTGATCCTCCTGTTTGTGTTTTTGACCGTGAATTGTTACGTGATCTTCACGCCCTCTCGCGTGAGCGATTGGATCTTTCACCACAGATGGCTGATCGCGGGATCGGCATTTGTGCTGATGGTTGCGTTTAACATTCATTTTTCCAACATTTCCTGCTTTGACGCCTCGATCCAGCCCAATCTGGACACACCGTTCACGCAGCCGCTCTTCGGTGTTCCGCGCGGCATTCGAAGCGACGAATGGCTGGTCACAACGCCGAGAAAGATTTCAGCGGAGTATAGCGGATACGGGGAGATCAACACGATCGTGCGCGCAACGGAAAATTACAGCGTTTCCTCGTCGTATCTCTATTTTTCCTATTCGGCTCTCTCCAATGCCATGAATTTCGGCTACTATCTGTTCGGCAGTGAATACGGCATCTCCTTCTATTGGTGTGCGGCATTCATTCTGAGCTTCATGGTGGCATACGAGCTGTCCTATATCCTGGCCAAGAAGAACCGTGCGGCGGCGCTTTTGGGCGCGGTGCTGATTGCGTTCTCCTCGTTCAGCCTTTGGTGGTCGATCAATCCGCCGATCCTGATTTCGGCTCAGGCGGCGATCGTTTGCGTCTATTATTTCTTTGAGACCGAAAAGAGATGGCAACGCATCTTGCTGGCACTCGGCGTTGTGTTGTCGGGAAGCCTTTTCATACAGGACCTTTATCCGGCATGGCAGGTTCCCATGGCATATATCGCACTTGCATTCTTTGTTTGGATCTTTGCGACGCACGTGGAGCAGATCAAGCGGATGCGCGTGTGGGATTGGCTGATCGTGGTCGGCGCGTTGGTGCTGGTGGCAACGATCGTGCTGGCATATTTGAATGACAGCAAGCACTATATCGAGGCGGTGATGTCAACGGTCTATCCCGGTGCACGCTTCGACGTGGGCGGATATTCGCTGGACAAGGCGATGTCCTATTTGCAGGGCCCGATCTTCCCCTACAAGGCGGTTGAGGGCGCAAGCAACAACAGTGAATCGGGAACCTTCTTCAATTTGTTCCCGCTTCCCATGATCCTTGCTTTGGTATCCGTGGGACGTCAGATTTTCAGAAGAATTCGCTACGGCGAGAAAAAGGTCGACCTTTGCACCGTCGTCCTGTTGGTTCCCGCAGCGTTTTTGACGGTCTATTGCAGCGTCGGTTTCCCCGAATGGCTGGCGAAATATTCGCTGATGAGCTATTCCACGCTCTTCCGCGCGATTGATTTCCTGGGCCTTTTGAACGTCTATTTCCTGGTTCGTCTCGCGGGTGACAGGGAATCGCATCTCCGACTTCCCGTGTTTGTCGGTCTGGGCGTGACGCTTGCAACGGTTTTGCTGGATCTGGTCGTATCCGAGAAGAAATTCGCGGGCTTCATGCCGGCGGCATATACGGTTGCGATTGCGACGGTTGCGATCGCCTTGGGCGCGGCTTTTTGTTGCCGTATCTCCGAATCCGCGCAGAAGAGACTCATCACCGCGGTGATCGTGGCTCTGCTGATTCCGGGATTTTCCGTCCTGCCGATCACCAAGGGTGCGGACAGTGTGCTGGAAAAGCCGGCATCTCATGCGGTGCAGAAGATCGTTGCCGAGGATGCAGATGCGAAGTGGATTGCCTATAACGACATTATTTCGCCGCAATTTTTGATTGCAAACGGAGCGCCGACCGTCAATTCGGTGAACTATATTCCGAACATGGAGCTGTGGACCGAGCTGGATCCGACCGGCGCATACAACGAGGTTTACAACCGTTACAGTCACGTTTCCTGTACCTTTACGGAGGAGGAGACCTCCTTTGAACTTCTGGCACCCGACTGTATGCGATTGAATCTTTCCTACAAGGACTTTTCGCGTGTTGGAATCCAATACGTGTTCTCACTTTCTCCGATCGAGGAGACCTCCGAGATGATCGATCTTGTTTTGCTGTATCAGGAGGACAACGTCAGTATTTACCGTGTGGAATATCTTGCTTGAGGATAGGAGCAGAAGGCTGAAACCATGAAAAAAAATATGCTCTGGAATGCCGCGGGCAATCTGATCTATCTCGGTTGTCAGTGGCTGATCACCGTGCTGGTGACCAATCTCGGTCAGTTCCGTGATGCGGGCATTCTTTCGATCGCCATGTCGGTCAGCGCGACCTTTCAGACGGTTGCGATGTTCGGCATCCGCAATTATCAGGTCTCGGACGTGGAAGGCAAATATTCGGACACCTGCTACGTTTTCTTCCGCATCATTTCCTGCCTTGCCGCCATGGTGGGCTGCATCGGCTTTTCGCTGCTCAACGGCTATCTGGGCGAGCAGCTGCTTGCGATCTTTCTGTTCATGCTGTTCCGTCTGGCAGAAAATTTTTCGGACGTGCTTCACGGCATCGCGCAAAAGAACGAGCGGCTGGATCTTGCGGGAAAATCCTTTGCGATCAAGGGAATCGGTATTTTGGCGGTCTTTCTGGTCGGCTACCGCTTCGGCGGCAGTCTGACGGTGGGGCTTCTTTCGATGGCGCTCTTTTCGTGGGCGTCGACTCTGGCATACGACGTTTTCGTCGTGCGGAGGCTTTCGCGCTTCGGAGTGCTTGAAAAGGGTTGGAGGTGGCTGCCGTTGGCGGCGGAAACGCTTCCGCTTTGCATCTATCTGTTTCTGAACTCGGCTCTGGCAACGATTCCGAAGCTGATTTTGGAAAAGCAGTGCGGAGAGGAGATCCTCGGAGCCTATTCGTCGATCTTCGCACCGGCACTTCTGATCTCCGCCGCGGCGGGTTACTTTTACAGCCCCTTCGTGACCTCCTTCACGCGGTTTTACCACGCGGGGGACAAGAAATCCTTCCTGTCGCTCTTTTTCAAGATCACGGCGGCGATCCTGATCTTTTCCGGCGTGGCGATCCTTGCCGCGCTGTTCCTGGGCGAGTTTGCTCTGAGCCTGATTTTCGGAGAGAAGATCAAAGAATACGTCTATCTGTTGGTTCCGATCTTCGTCTCGATCTTTGTCAGTGCCTATTTTACGTTTTTGTGTACCCTGGAAATTATTTTCCGTGATTTTGTATGGCTTCTGATTGCTTGCGGCTCGGGTGTGCTGCTGGAGCTCGTTCTGACCAACGTCTGGATCAGAGGCAGTGGCATCAATGCCACGAGCTATAGCTTTATTCTTGCGGCGGCAGTCGGCGCGGTGATCCTGCTTTGGCGGATGCTGCGAATCATTTCGAGATGCCGCGGAAAGGAAGTGGAACATGGATAAAAGAGAGCTTCATACGTTTGTCGTATGTGCCTATCGCGAAAGCCCGTTTTTGGAGGAGTGTATCCAATCGCTCCTTGCGCAGACGGTCACGTCGAGGATCATCCTCTCGACCTCCACGCCAAACGATCATATCAGGGCGATCGCCGAGCGCTATGCGCTCCCGCTCTTCATCAATGAGGGCGAGGGCGGCATCACGGGGGACTGGAACTTCGGCGTTTCCAAGGTGGAGACACCTTTTTTCACCATCGCGCATCAGGACGACGTGTACGATCCGACCTATGCCGAGGAGATCCTGAAAAAGGCCGAGCGTGCAAAGCGTCCGATTCTGCTGTTCACCGATTATTTTGAGATCCGAAACGGTGAGCGGGTTTACAAAAACACGCTGCTTCGCATCAAAAAGCTGATGAACATCGGCTTCCGTCCCTTCCCGTCGTGGCGGTGGGCGCGCCTGCGTGTGCTTGCCATGGGAAATTCGATTTGCTGTCCGTCGGTCACCTATTGCAAGGAGGCATACGGCGACTTTCGGTTTGATTCGCAGTTCCGATTCGCTTGTGACTGGGACGCGTGGGATCGCTTGGCAAGACGCCGCGGAAGCTTTCTTTACGTGAGAAAGCCGTTGATGGGACATCGTATCCACGAGGGATCGGAGACCACCAAGCTGACCGCGGACACCCGCAGGGCAGAGGAGGAGTTTTTGATGCTCCGCCGCTATTGGCCTGCCTTTATCGCACGGCGGATCTCCAAATATTACGCCAAGGGTGCTGACAGTAACCAACTTTAAAGGAAAGGAATATTTGAAATGTCTTCCAAGCTTTTAATTGTGATTCCTGCCTACAACGAGGCGGAAAACATCGAGCGTGTGGTGGATAATCTGATTCAAAATTATCCGCAATACGATTACGTGATCATCAACGACGGCTCTCGCGACAAAACCATTGAGATCTGCCGTCGCAACCGTTACCGTTACATCGATCTGCCGATCAACGTGGGACTGACCGACGGAGTGCAGACCGGAATGATGTATGCATATGAGCACGGCTATGAGTACGCGCTCCAATTTGACGGAGACGGTCAGCACGACCCCGCCTACATCGCCTCGATGATCGAGGCCATGGAGAACTGTGACGTTTGCATCGGATCGCGCTTCGTTGACAAGAAAAAGCCGGGCGGCTTGCGTATGCTGGGCAGTAACATCATTCAGGCAACGCTTCGTCTGACCACGGGAAAAAAGATCAAGGATCCCACCTCCGGCATGAGAATGTTCAATCGCGTCACAATGAAGGCGATGGCAAACAATGCCGATTACGGTCCCGAGCCCGACACGCTGGCACATCTGATGCGCAGCGGTGCCGTGGTGAAGGAGGTGCAGGTGGAGATGTCTGAGCGAATCGCAGGGCAGAGCTATCTCAACCTCTCGCGTTCGATCCGATATATGATGCATATGTGCTTCTCCATCATTTTCATCCAATGGTGTCGCAAGAAGGTCAATCTGAAGGGAGGAATCCAAAAATGAGTCTTGCTTTGCAGATCGTATTGATTGCCGTATCCTTTTTGGTGCTGTTGTTCGTTTTGAAAAAAATTCGCCGTTCTCAGCTCTATATTGACGACGCGATCTATTGGATCGTTTCGGCGTTTTTGCTGTTGATCCTCAGTATTTTCCCTCAGATCGCGCTTTGGGCCTCCGACCTGTTGGAGATTCAGTCGCCGGCAAACTTCGTCTTTCTGGTCATGATCTTCATGGTTCTCGTCAAGCTCTTCAATTTGGCGATCGAGCTGTCGGTGCAGAAGCACCGCATCAACCGTCTGGTGCAAAAGCTGGCGCTGATGAAGGATGAGGAGGATCACCCGAAGGAATGAGACGCTTGAGAGGAATGCCGTTCGGCGCTCCCTCTGTGCCCCTTGTAAATGGATAAGAAAAGAGCAGACGAGCCGTCCAATGTCATTAAGTTAACACATAAGAAGCCTCCCCTTTTGGGGGATGGTGTCATATGTCGCATAGCGACAAGTGACGGAGAGGGTTTTCTTGACAAAATCGCCCTCTCAGTCGCCTTACGGCGCCAGCTCTCCCAAAGGGAGAGCCTTTCATAAATTACTTAACTTAATGACATTGACGAGCCGTCTGCTTTTTCTTTGGGGAAAATATTCACCTTGATTTCAAGTTGAGTTTATATTTTTGAGCTATACTGTTTGCAAATGCTGAGAAAGAGAGTGATTTTTTTATGAAACGTCGGTACGGACGCCCGAGAATGAGCTTTAGGGAAAGAGTGGCGCACTTTATGAGCGGAAGAAACGGAGCCGATTCGCTCGGTCGCGCGTTTTTGATCCTTGCCTGCGTCATGGCGGTTGTCAATCTGCTTTTGCGCTCGGTTTGGCTCGCGCTTTTGAGCGACGCGGTGCTGATCTACGTCGTGTTCCGCATGATGTCGCGCAATCTTCGCGCACGGCAGGCGGAAAACGCGCGGTGGTGGACTTTTTGCAAGCGCATCAAAGACTTTTTCCGCTTGCAAAAAAGCAAGCGCAGAGATCGCAAAACGCACGTCTATCACAAGTGCCCGCATTGCAAAAACACCCTGAGGCTGCCTCGCGTCAAGGGAAAGCACACGGTTTGCTGCCCTTGCTGCCACGAGCGGTTTGAGATGCGCGTCAAATGATCCCAAAACGCTTGCAGAGTGCTTTTTCGCCACAAAAAATCAGACTTTTTTCAAAAAAACGGACGGCAAAGGTTGACTTTTTGAGCGTGGGGGAGTATAATAAACTCGTTGCTTTTATTTTATAAAGAAGAAGGATTGAAACATGACGAAGATTGACATTTTCTCTGGCTTTTTGGGCGCCGGAAAAACGACGCTCATCAAAAAGCTCTTGAAGGAGGCCTACGCCGGCGAGAAGCTGGTGCTGATCGAAAACGAATTCGGTGAGATCGGTATCGACGGCGGCTTTATGCAGGATGCGGGGATCGAGGTCACCGAGATGAACAGCGGTTGCATTTGCTGCTCGCTGGTCGGAGATTTCGGCAAGGCACTTGCCAAGGTCTTGGACGAGTATCATCCCGATCGCATTCTGATCGAGCCCTCGGGTGTGGGCAAGCTGTCGGATATCATCCGTGCCGTGCAGGGCTTGGGGGTCGAGGACGTGATCCTCAATGGCTTTACCACGGTTGCAGACGTTAAAAAATGCAAGATGTATATGAAGAACTTCGGTGAATTTTTCAACGATCAGATCGAGAATGCCGGTTGCATCGTTCTTTCTCACACGCAAAGCGTGAGCGAGGAGAAGATTGCCGAAACGGTCGCACTCCTGCGTGAGCACAATCCGACGGCAACTGTCGTGACGACACCGTGGGAGCAGCTTGACGGTGCGCAGCTTTTGGCTGCAATGGAGCGTCGCGATACCATCGAGGAGGAGCTGGCGCGTCTGGCAAAGGCGACGGAGCACCATCATCACCACCATCACGAAGAGGAAGAATGTGATGATCCCGATTGCTGCTGCCACCATCATCACGACCATGACGAGGAGCACGAGCATCATCATCACCACCATCACGAAGAGGAAGAATGTGA
This sequence comes from Eubacteriales bacterium, assembly GCA_045534435.1. Lineage (GTDB taxonomy): Bacteria > Bacillota > Clostridia > Oscillospirales > CAG-272 > UMGS1865. Next base: position 12,523 of record JAZSJS010000072.1, on the reverse strand, counting down.
CGATCCCGATTGCTGCTGCCATCATCACGATCATGACGAGGAGCACGAGCGGCATCATCATCACCACCATCACGCAGAGGAAGAATGTGACGATCCCGATTGCTGCTGCCACCATCATCACGACCATGACGGGGAGCACGAGCATCATCACCATCATCACCACCACGAAGAGGAAGAATGTGACGATCCCGATTGCTGCTGCCATCATCACGATCATGACCACGAGCACGGACATCACCACCATCACCATGCCGACGACGTATTCGTCAGCTGGGGCGTCGAAACGGCGAAGACCTTCGGCGAGAGAGAGATGAAGGAAATTCTTGCGGCGCTGGAGAAGGAAGAGGTCTACGGTACTGTTCTGCGCGCCAAGGGCATCGTCAGCGGTGACGGCGACGCGTGGATTCACTTTGATTACGTTCCGGGTGAGGGCGACGTCCGTCGCGGCTCTGCCGGGATCACGGGCAGACTTTGCGTCATCGGCTCGCATCTGAACAAATCGGCTCTGTCCGAGCTGTTCGGTGTGAAATAAGGAGGAAAAAATGGCTTCCCAATTACCGGTATATCTTTTCACAGGCTTTCTGGAGGGCGGAAAAACGCACATCATTCAGGAGTCGATGGAGGATCAAAAATTCAATTCGGGTGAGAAAACGCTGATCATTCAGTGCGAGGAGGGTGTTGACGAGCTGGATTTCTCGCGCTTCTGGGGACAAAACGTCTATCTGGAAAAGATCGACGAGGAAAGCGATTTCACGCGGGAACGCTTGACCGAAATGGTGAAAAAGAGACGCATTGACCGTGTTGTGATCGAATATAACGGCATGTGGCTTTTGAATACGCTTTATGAAAATATGCCCGAGAATTGGGCGATCTATCAGGAAATGATGTTTGCCGATGCAAACACCTTCCTTTCCTACAATGCCAATATGCGTCAGCTGATGGTGGACAAGCTCCAGGGCTGTGAGATGCTGGTGCTCAACCGCACGCCCGCAGGCATTGACAAGGAGGAGATCCACAAGGTGGTGCGCGGTGTGTCGCGCCGTGCCTCGATCGCCTACGACTATCCCGACGGGCACGTGGAATACGATGAGATCGAGGATCCGTTGCCCTTTGATCTGGACGCACCTGTGGTGACGGTGGCAGACGGTGACTACGCGATCTTCTACCGCGATCTTTCCGAGGAAATGAAAAAATACGACGGAAAAACCGTCAAATTCAAGGGCATTGTTGCGCGTGACGGCAAAAATATTCTTGCCGGACGCCACGTCATGACCTGCTGTGCCGATGATATTGCCTATCATCCGCTGGTCTGCATTTTCTCCGAGCCCACCAATCTCAAAACGCGCGATTGGGTGACGCTGACGGGCAAGATCAAGCTCGAAAAGCACGCGCTTTACAACGGCATCGGTCCGGTGCTCTACGTCACGGCAACCGAGTTTGCCGTCAAGCCTGCGCAAGAGGTCGCGACGTTTTATTGATTTGCGATTCGAATCAAATAAAGAAGGCGGGGGCCGTTTCAAACGGACCCCCGCCTTCTTTTGTGGGCGCGTGTGACGCGCCCGTTTTGTTATGATCTGGAATTGAAGCGCTTGATGCTCGTATAGATCGTTCTGATCGAATCGACGTAGTACGACATATTGGAATAGCCTGCCATTTTGTTGGAAATATCGGATTTTCCTTCTTTGAGATAGTTGCCGAATTTGGATGCGGCGGGCGAGGAAATGCTGGGATGGATCCAGGTAAGGTCAAAATAGAGGCTATCGCAAATGAGGGAGATCATTTCTGCGGAATCGGGGTCATTGGACTCACAAAAACCGAGATGCTCGGCAAAATAGGTGTCGTAGAGCGTGTCGGTGGAGAGCGCATTCATCGCGTTGAACACCAAGGCGGACTTGTGGAAGTCGCCGGTGGAGGTCAGAAATGCGAAATAACTCGTTTTGCAAGCCGAGGTGGCATATTCACCGCCTGCCTCAAGCATCGGAAGCGGAAGGATGCCGTAGGAAATGCCGGAGGCCTTGATTTTCGGCGCGTTTTGGAAGGTGTTCCAGCAGAAGAAGGCATGACCGTCGGTGAAGAGCTCATATCCGCGGCTGTCGGTTATGTCGGCTGTTGATTTGTGGTTATACGGATGGTTATAACAGAGGTCGAAGAGCTTTTCAAACGCATCGTAGTTGTGAGAATCGGTCAGAGAGAACGAGATCTCTCCGTTTTGGAAGCTGGAATACCTCGCCCCCAAGGCAAACATGGCAACGTCGGAAATCGCGTAGCTGATCATGCTTCCGAAGATATCCCGGCTGTTTTGGTAAGGGATCTGGTATTTGGTGTGGAAACCGTTTTCGTCCACGTCGCACGCTGCGATGGCGGCATATTTTTGCAATTGATCGAGCGTCCAGGTTTTGTTGCTTACGTGCTGATAGAGCAGAGAGCTGATGGGGAGACCGTTTTCTTCCGCCACCGTCAAGCTTTCTGCCATCTCCCGGTTAAAATAGATCAGTGCGGTGTTTTCGAAAAGCTCGAGCTGCAGATTTCCGTTACAGGTGAGCAGACAGTCGTACAAAACCGAGGTTTCATTCCATGCATCAATCCACCAAGGGTCGTTTTCAAAATCCAATTCGGGGAAAGACAGGAGGTTCATGTAAAAGCCGGAGGCGAGGAGATCTGCGTCATCACGGCCTTGCGTACAGTCGAAGGCACCGTTGCCACTGTATGCGTCGTGCGTGATCGTCGCCTGGTATTGGCTTGCATCGCCGCCCAGCTCGATCATGCTGATCTCCACGTTGAACAGCTCCTCGATCACCTCGTTTCTTGTGTAAACCGCGCCGTTGATCACGGTTCCGTCAAGCTCCTCGGCATCGACGAAGTCGGCACGGTCTGCGATCACTGCCATGCGGAAGCGTCCCGGAGCTCCGGCAGTGCCGCAATTTTCAATGGGGAAGGGGAAGTCCTGCGGAGAAGCGGGGGCTTTCGTCAGGGTGAGGGAGAGCAGGCTTGTATTGGGGTCAAAGGAGTAAAGCGTTTCGGTATTTCCGCTGTATCCGTTCGGAAGGCCTGTGATCTTGACGCGATAGTCCGAGATGCTTTCGGCTTGCTCCAATTGGAAGCTTGCACTTCCGGCGGAGTTGGTTTCCAGAGGGGCGATACAAAAATTCTCCTTGAGCACCTGCACGTGAACCCCTTTCACGGGAGAGCCCGCCTGGGTTTTGAAGCTGACGGTATAGCTTCTTTTGGTGATCTCGGGCTCCGGCTCCGGCTCCGGCTCGGGCTCGGGCTCGGGCAGAGGCACGTAAGCTCCAAGGGTGACGATGAGCGAGATGTCTCCGCTTTGGAATGCATATTCGGCACCGATCTCTCCTTTATGCCCTGCGGGGATCCGGGAAAGCTTGACACGGTATGCCGAAACGTCTTCGTCCGAATTCAAAGAAAAGCGCACAATGCCGTTGGCATCGGTTGTGAGGAAGAGCGGATCGGAATCGGCTTTCGAAATCTGCAGAACAACGCCCTCAACAAACTCGCCCGAGGTGTTTTTTACGATGACGATATAGGTCGTTTTCGGCGTCTCCTGTTCTGTGGGAGACTGGGCTTGAGTCGGCTGCTCGGTTGACGTGGGAGGGGCTGTCGAGAGATGCTCGTTACCCGCGGTGCTTTGACAGGCACACATCAACGTCACGATGCAAAGAAGCAGACAGATTGCCGCCGATAACCGTTCTTTCTTTCGTTTGAAATTCATGAAGAGCTCCTCCTTTTGTGGGACAGTTGTTTTCGTATTTCCATTGTAGCACAAATATCATGTCGTGTCAACGGATAAAAATCCCCTTTTTAGGTGTATTATACACTTCTACGCAAGGTGGAAGTCAAGCACTTTTTTCAAAAAAATATTTTTTTTGAAAAAATTCGGAAATCCCTGTCAGAGTGAACCTCCCGAAGTCTTCGGGAAATGAAAAAATGAGAAAACGCAGCAGAGTTTTTCGCAATAACTATTGATTATTGCTTTATAATATGTTATAATATATTGGTATGTGCCTATTTCGGATATAGATCTCCGATCGTTTCGGGCACAGGAAAAAGAAAAAACCGCACAGGGAAACCGGCATCCGCTGCCGCGGCCACGGATCACACCGCCGCGTGCAGGCGTGCATGCAAAAGGTCCCGTCGGTAAGGAGGAAAATTTGAAACAGACTATGAAGCTGCGCTCGGGCGCAACCATTCCGCAGGTGAGCGTTGCAGAGGCGACGCAAAGACACTATCTGACGCGTAACGTGCTCAACAAAATGCACCTGATGCCCTCGGGAGATCCGATCGCATACGACGAAAACACGGATGGAAGTATTACATACTTCTTCGACCCCTCCCGCGTGGTGGAGGCACCGCCCGAGCTTTGGTACGCACCCGAGCAGAAGACCGAGACCTACACCACCGAAGCCGGTACGCAGCTGGTGCGCATGAGCACCAAGCGCGCGGCATCCTGCGGATACTACACCAAGGAGCGCCTCGATCAGATGAACTACGACGTCATCGAGGAGCCGGTTGCCTACACCCTGCGCAATGACAAGAGCATCATCTATTTTTACGACAAAAAGACGGCTGTCCGCCGCCCGCTGATGTGCGTGGAGTGCGGCAAGGAGCTGCGCTACCGCCGCAAGCTTTGCCGTGCCTGCTTTGAGGCGGATCTCGCGATCCGACGTGCCGAGGGAGACGCGCACAGAGCCGAGCACTATCACATGAAGCGCGAGCGGGTGCTCTTCTTCGACCTGGAGCTGACCGGAGTTTACAATCACGACGAGATCCTCTCGGTTTCGATCGTGGACGGCACGGGCAAAATCATCATGGACACGCTGGTCAAGCCCGCGCACAAGAAAAAGTGGAAGCAGACCGAAAAGATCCACGGCATCACCCCTGCGATGGTTGAGGACGCGCCCTCGCTGATCGAGATCACGCCCCGCATCAAGGAGATCTTTGCCGATGCCGATATTCTCGTGGCTTACGGCATTTCGACCGATTACAGTCACATCAAGTATATTTACGACACCGAGGCAGAGCGCGAGGCACTGCACGAAAAGGCACGCTGTGCCGCGAACGAGTTCGTGCGCTTCCAATCCGAGCATTATCCCGATCTGGTCCACGCATCGCTGAGCGACGCGATGGAGCGTCTGGAGATCGCTTGGGACGGTGTGGCACACACCTCGATCGCAGACACCATCGGATGCGCAAAGGTATGGGAAAAGCTTTTCCCGAATTATTACGATAACTGAAAAGGAGAGACGGCTATGGTCAAGCTTGGCAACGTGATGCTGCTTGGAGACAGCTACACCACCTTTGAGGGACATATTCCCGAGGGATATGTACCTTACTATGCGCCCAAGACGCGCCCCGAGATCGAGACCGACGTCAAGCACGTGGAGCAGACCTGGTGGCATCGGCTGATCGAGGAGACCGAATCGGAGCTGATCCTCAACTGCAGCTGGTCGGGAACGACGATCTGCAACACGGGACACGATGGAAGAGATGCTTCGGAGTGGTCGTTCATCGCACGCATGGATCAGCTTCTGGAAAAGGGATTTTTCGAGGAGCATCCGATCGACACTCTGCTCATTTTCGGTGGCACGAACGATCGCGGCGCCCATTCTCCGATGGGAGAGCTGCAGTATGGCAATTGGACGCGCGAGGATCTGAAGCAGGCGCTTCCCGCATTTTGCTATCTGCTCCATCGCGCAAAGGAGAAGCTGCCGGGAACACGCGTGGTTTGCATCATCAACGAGGGTCTGAAGCTGTATGCCGACGGCTATCGCGTCGCGTGCGAGCATTACGGCATCGAGCGCATCGATTTGGCAAATATTGAGACGTACAACGGCCATCCCACCGTCAAGGGGATGGAACAGATCAAGGATCAGGTCCTGCAGCATTTTGCAGAGACCGACAGATGAGGTGTAATGATGGATCGTTTATTTGGATTGGATCAGCCTGTGTCGGGTGATGAATACACGGCGCATCTGACGACGGCACACGACAACGTTGAGCTTTCGATCCTCCGCAGCATTCTGGAGGGTGAGGAGATCCCGTATCGCGTCAGAGAGCGCGGAAGCGGTGGTGTGGTCAAGGTGATCGCGGGATATTCGATGTACGGATCGGATATTTTCGTTCCCGCCGCACTTTTGGAAAAGGCGACCGAGCTGCTTGACGCCTACCGCAACGGAGAGGTGATCGAGGAGGACGCCGACGGCGAGGTGTGAGATGAAAGAAATTTTGCTTTGTAAATACGGCGAGATTGTCCTCAAGGGCGCGAACAGACGCTTCTTTGAGGAAACGCTCTGCAAAACGCTCAAGTTCCGCGCCAAGCACTACGGCAATTTCACCATCACGCGTTCTCAAAGCACGCTGGTGATCGAGCCGATGGATGAGATGGCGGACATCGACGGTATGTTTGAGACCGCTTCGAAGGTGTTCGGCATCGTCGGCATCAGCCGTTGCGCGGTATGCGAAAAGAATATGGAAAGCATCGCGGAAACTGTGCGGGAGTATGTTCCGCAGTTCCTCGTCGGCAAAAAGACCTTCAAGGTTGAGGCGAAGAGATCGGACAAGCGCTTTCCGCTCGGATCGATCGAGATCGCCAAGGAGATCGGCGGCGTGGTGCTGGAGCAGATGCCGCATCTGAAGGTTGACGTGCATCACCCCGAGATCATTGTGCACGTCGAGATCCGGGAGTTCGGAGCCTATATTCATGCCGGACAGTTCAAGGGCGCGGGCGGTATGCCCGTCGGTTCGAACGGCAAGGGGCTTCTGCTGCTGTCGGGCGGTATCGATTCGCCCGTTGCGGGCTACATGATCGCCAAGCGCGGCGTACAGCTCGAGGCGGTGCATTTTGAGTCCTTTCCTTACACCAGCGAGCGCGCGAGGGAAAAGGTCTTTGAATTGGCGCGCGAGGTCGCGCAGTATGCGGGCTCGTTCAATCTGCACGTCGTGTCGCTGACGCATATTCAGGAGGAGCTGGTCAAGAGCTGTGAGGAGGATTATTTCACGCTGCTTTTGCGTCGCTATATGATGGCGATCGCCGACAGACTCGCTCACAAATTGGGATGCGGCGGTCTGATCACGGGAGAGAGTCTCGGTCAAGTGGCCTCGCAGACGATGCAGGCGATCGGTGTGACCGATCCTGTGGCAACGCTCCCCGTCTTCCGTCCCTGCATCGGCATGGACAAGGAGGAAATCGTGCAGATCGCACGCAAGATCGGTACGTTTGAGACCTCGATCCAGCCCTACGAGGACTGTTGCACGGTCTTTACCCCCAAGCACCCGCGCACGCGCCCCGAGCTTGCCAAGGTGTTGGAGCAGGAGCAGAAATTGGACTTTGAAGCTTTGGTACAGGAAGCGCTGGACGGCGTGACCGTCGAGCGGATTCGCACCGAATTTTGAGATTGGACGGTGACAATCAATGAAGGAACAGAAATATTATCACATGAACATCGCGGGATGTGAGAGAGATCTTCCGCTCTGTCCTCTGAACGACAGCATGATGATCGCGGGCTTCGTGATCTTCGGTGACGTGGAGCTGACGACGGCATGTGCCAAGGCGCTCCTGGAAAAGGCACCGGCGTATGATTATCTCATCACCGCCGAGGCGAAGGGGATTCCGCTCGTGCACGAGATGGCACGCTTGGCGGGTGACAAAAAATATTTCCTCGCACGCAAGGCCCCCAAGCTTTATATGACCGGCGTGATGGAGGTCAAGGTTCGCTCGATCACCACCGCCAAGGAGCAAAAGCTCTATCTGGACGTTGCCGATGCGGAAATGATGAGAGGCAAGCGCATCCTGATTGTGGATGACGTGGTCTCCTTGGGAGAGTCTCTGCACGCGCTCGAGACGCTGGTCACCGAGGCGGGCGGCATCATTTGCGGCAAGATGACCATTCTTGCCGAGGGCGACGCGCAAAAGCGTGACGACCTGATCTATCTTGAAAAATTGCCTCTGTTTGACAAAGAGGGAAGGGAGCTTGTGTAATGGCTGAATTATTGAACGTGAATGATAAGCGCACGCATTATTGCGGCGAGGTAAGAGAGAGTGACATCGGCAAAGAGGTTTGCGTGATGGGTTGGGTGCAGAGGCAGAGAGACCTCGGCGCGCTGATCTTCATCGATCTGCGTGACCGCACCGGCATCGTTCAGCTTGCCTTTGACAGCGAAACCGAAAAGGAGATCTTTGACAAGGCGTTCGGCATCCGTGCCGAATATGTGCTTGCCGTTCACGGAACCGTCCGTGCTCGCGGCGAGGGTGCGACCAATCCCAATCTGCCCACGGGCATGGTGGAGATCTTTGTCACCGAGCTCAAGATCCTTTCTGCCGCGCAGACGCCTCCCTTTGAGGTTTCCGACGCGAAGAAAACCAAGGACGAGATCGCGCTCAAGTATCGCTATCTCGATCTGCGCCGTCCTTCCTTGCAGCGCAACATCAAAATGCGTCACGATATTGCAAGGGTGGCGCGTCAGTATTACTATGAAAACGGCTTTTATGAGATCGAAACGCCCATGATGATCAAGTCCACGCCCGAGGGTGCGCGCGATTATCTGGTGCCCAGCCGTGTCCACAAGGGAAGCTTTTTTGCGCTTCCGCAGTCGCCTCAGCTTTACAAGCAGCTTTTGATGCTGTCTGGCTACGACCGCTACATTCAATTGGCTCGCTGCTTCCGTGACGAGGACCTGCGTGCCGACCGTCAGCCCGAATTTACCCAGATCGACCTGGAGATGTCCTTCGTTACGCAGGAGGATATCATGGCGATGAACGAGGGCTTTATCAAGCGTGTGTTCAAGGAGGTTCTTGACGTTGAGATCGAGCTGCCTCTGCCGCGCATGACCTTTGCGGATGCCATGAATCGCTATGGCTCGGACAAGCCCGATACGCGCTTCGGCATGGAGATCCAAGACCTTTCCGAGACCGTCAAGAGCTGTGGCTTCGGTGTCTTTACCTCTGCCATCGAGAACGGTGGCTCGGTGCGTTGCATCGTGGCAAAGAATGCCGCACAGACGCTGACGCGCAAGGAGATCGACAAGCTGACCGAGCATGCCAAGGGCATCGGCGCCAAGGGTCTGGCGTATATCCGTTGGGTGGACGACGCTCCCAACTGCTCGTTCGCAAAATTCCTGACGCCCGAGGAGCTGGATGCGATTCTGGCTGCAGGCGGAATGGAGAAGGGCGACGTCATGCTGATCGTTGCCGATAAGAACAAGGTGGTTCTTCCCACACTCGGCGCTCTGCGCTCGATCCTGGGCAAGAAGCTCGAGCTGATCCCCGAGGGCAAGTTCAATTTCCTTTGGGTGGTGGAGTTCCCGTTCTTCGAATGGAACGAGGAAACCGCACATTGGGATGCGATGCACCATCCCTTCACCATGCCGCTTCCCGAGTGCCTGGAGTATCTCGAAAGCGATCCCGGCTCTGTGCGCGCGCAGTGCTATGACATGGTGCTCAACGGCATCGAGCTGCTTTCGGGCTCGATCCGCATCACCGATTGGCAGCTGCAGGAGAGAATGTTCCGTGCATTGGGTCTGACCACCGAGGATATCGAGCGCAAGTTCGGCTTCCTTGTCGATGCCTACAAGTACGGCGCACCGCCTCACGGTGGCTCGGGTATGGGACTTGACCGTCTGGCAATGGTCATGTCGGGAGCAGATTCGCTCCGCGACGTGGTTGCCTTCCCGAAGGTGCAGAACGCAAGCGAATTGATGTCGCAGTGCCCGACTCCCGTTTCCGATGCCGATCTTGCCGTGCTCGGTATTTCGGTTGTGGAGAGAGAAGAGGAATAAAGATGATTTTGCGAGGCAGTCCTGATTCAAGACCGCCTCGCTGCTCCCTTTGCGGGGGAAAGGATAGGTTATGTATTTCGACGGTTATCGCGATATCGGTGTCTTTGAGATCTGCTACGATGCGGGACGAGCCAAGGGACTCTCGGCGCTGCTGGTGCGCAACGGTGCGATGGAATGTGTGATCGTGAAGGATCACGCGCTTGACATCGCGCACGCCTCCTTTGGCGGTGTGGGTGTGGCGTTTGTCAGCCGCAACGGGCTTTCCTTGCAAAAGGATGCCTTCCCGAAAAGCTTTGAGGGTGGATTGCTCTATACCTGCGGACTCGACAGCATCAGCAATTGCGTTCCCGGAGTTTACACCCACGGGACGCTTCACGGAACCCCTGCCGAGTCTGTCCGCTATGAGGTCGTGGAGGAGGGAGTACTTGTGCGCGGAGAGATTTCCGTCACGGGACTTTTCTGCGATGCGCTGACGCTCCATCGCGAGATCTGCGTCCAAAGGGACGGGATCACTGTGCGTGACCGCATTGAAAATCTGCGCGGCGTTCCCGCCGATTACTGTCTGCTTTATCACTGCAATTTCGGCGCGCCGTTCCTGGAAAAGGGCGGTGAGGTGAAGATCGATTATCTGACGCGCGAGGGTCTGACCGCGCTTGCACGCGAGAACGAGGCCGTTGCCGGATCGATCTCCGATCCGATCCCCGGTGCCGAGGAGCACGTGTATTATCACACGGTTGCGACGGGACGTGCGGAGTACGTCAACCCGCGTCTCGGCTTGGGCGTCAAGGTGACGTACGATGCCGAGAAGCTGCCGCTGCTGCTCGAATGGAAGAGCATGGCGGAGAACGATTACGCATTGGGACTTGAGCCGGCGACCACGCGCTTCGACCGATTCGAGAAAACACCGATCGGTGCGAGAGAGTCGCATTGCTATGAATTGAAGATCCGTTTTGAAAAACAGTAAGATACAGGTGAGGTAGGTATGCCCGAATTATTATCCCCTGCGGGAAATTTTGAAAAATTGAAGGCGGCGATCCTTTACGGAGCCGATGCCGTGTACTGCGCGGGGCAGATGTTCGGTATGCGCGCGTCGGCGGATAACTTTACGGTCGAGGAGCTCTTTGAGGCGGTGAAATACGTCCATGCACACGGAAAAAAGCTTTATCTGACCGTCAATACCATGCCGCACGTGCAGGAATATCCGCTTCTGCGGAGCTTTCTTGCTCAGATCAAGGATGCGGGGATCGACGCGATGATCGTTGCCGATCTCGGCGTGCTGAGCACGGTCAGGGAGATCATTCCCGACATGGAGATCCATATTTCCACGCAGACCAGCATCGTCAGTCCCGCGTCGGCAAGGGCATGGGCGGCGATGGGTGCGAAGCGATTGGTTCTCGCGCGAGAGCTGACGATGGACGAGATCTGCGCCATTCGAAAGGAGCTGCCCGACGAGATCGAGCTGGAGGCATTTATTCACGGCTCGATGTGCGTCTCTTACAGCGGCCGCTGTCTGCTTGCCAACGCTTTCAACGGACGTGACGGCAACCGAGGCACCTGCTCTCAGCCATGTCGTTGGAACTATGCTCTTGTTGAGGAAAAGCGTCTCGATATGCCGTTTCCGATCGAGCAGCAGGAGGGTGTGGGAACCTTTATCATGTCCTCGAAGGATATGTGCATGATCGAGCATATCCGTGAGTTGATGGAAAGCGGCGTTGCCTCCTTCAAGATCGAGGGGCGCATGAAGAGTGCGTATTATACGGCGGTCGTGACCAATGCCTACCGCATGGCGATCGACGCCTATCAGAAGGACCCCGCGCATTACCGCTTCGAGCCCGCATGGCTCGAGGAGCTGGAAAGCGTGTCTCACCGCGAGTACGGCACGGGCTTTTATTTTGACGATCCCATGCAGAACCCACAGCTGGTCAGCGCGTGCGGCTATCTGCGTGAAAAGGCATATTTTTCCACCGCCATCGAATACGCTTGTGAGGAGGCCGACGCGATCACGTCGCGCGGCATTGCCATGGAAAACGAAAATGGAAGGCTTTACCGTTTTATCCAGCGCAATAAGGTCTCGGCGGGAGAGGGCGCGGAGATGATCTCTCCCGGCAAGATCGGACGTGGCTTTGATGTGCGTGAGCTGTATGGTCCCGACGGAGAGCCGTTGGAGGCAACGCCGCATCCGTCCATGATCTATTGGTGCCGCGTGCCGTTCGAGGTATACGAGGGTGACATTATGCGTGCCGCCAGCGGCAAGGGATTGGAGATCCGTGCCAAGGACAGATTGAAAGGGGAGTGTATATGATCGTTTTGGAATGGTTGAAGGCAATTCTTTACGGCATCGTGGAGGGAATCACCGAATGGCTTCCCGTAAGCAGCACAGGACATTTGATTCTTTTGGAAGAGTTTATTAAGATGGATGGGTCTCCGGAATTTTGGAGTCTTTTCCTGGTAGTGGTGCAGCTAGGTGCCATTATTGCTTCTGCGTTACTTTTCTGGAATAAAATTTGGCCTTTTCAGAAACCGGATAAGGCAGCAGGCAAGACCATTTTTAAGACAGACACATGGATGCTTTTGTTTAAGGTTGGTTTGGCATGTGTTCCCGGTGTGATTTTTGCGCTGTTGGGAATCGATGATATCTGTGACAAGTATTTTTACAACGGAACAGGTGTATCCATTGCGTTAATTGCATTTGGTATTGTCTTTATTCTTGTGGAGAATTGGAATAAAAAAAGAA